>JAUYOW010000050.1 GCA_030697825.1 Gemmatimonadales bacterium
GCCGGTACACGAGCGGTCGGTCCGACCCGGTCCTCTCGTACTAAGGTCGGCGCCCCTCAATGCTCCTACGCCCACGACGGATACAGACCGAACTGTCTCACGACGTTCTGAACCCAGCTCATGTACCACTTTAACCGGCGATCGCGAGTGCGGACTGGATCATGGCGCGCTCCAGCTGGTAGGTCGGATCGAAGAGCCCGGCGGGGTCCACCAGGATGATCTGCGTGTCCTGATCGGTGAAGGGCCCGCGCACCGGCTCGTGCGTGGTCTGCAGTTTGGGGGAGACGATCGACAGCTTCTCACCCACCACCGCGTTGCGCAATGTGGACTTGCCGGCGAGGGTCGGCCGGCGAGGACGACGATGCCGCAGCGGGGCATGGAGGAAGGTATAACGGGGGACGGGAAGACCCTCCGTCTTTCGGTCCCCCGGTCCCCCCGTCCCCCGCTTTCAGCGCACCGAATCCCGCTCCTGTGTGGACGCCAGTCGCGCGCCGATTTCAGCGCTGGTCTCGGCGGCCACTTCCTTACGCGGCGGTCATCGGGTCCGTCGCGGCGGCATCGTAGGATCCCGCCCACACCGCCACCCCATCTGCCGCGCGCACGAGGCGCAGCGTCACGCGGAGCCCTGACGGGGCGCGCTGCACGCCGCCGTCGACTACGAATGCCACACCGAGCTGGCGGCCGATGCGGTCCACGTCCCCGCCCTGCTCCACGACGTCGCGCGCACGTGACGCCGAGCGCACGGTCAATCCCGGCATGCGGACCAGCGCGTTCGTTAGCTCCTCGGTCAAGCGCTCACTCTCGCCGCCCTGCCCCGAGCCGCCGATGTCGCGCAGCGGCAGGACCGCGACGGACGAGGGGTCCACCCTCTCGGTCGCGCCGTTGCGCAATACGGCGAACGCGCCGCCGATCCCGGCGACGAGGACGAGCGCCGCGGCGCCGATCAGGTACTTCCGTGCCCCTGTGCCCCCGTGCCCCCGGGCCTCACTCGTTCCGGCCGCCTCCGGCACCGCCGCCAGCGACGCCATCGTGGGCGGGGTCTCGTGCGACTCGCCCTTCCGGGCCGCCTGGACCTTGCGCGCCAGCTTCCGCGTCTCCGGCGCCGGCTCGACGCCGTATTCCGACTGGAGCCGCGCCTGCCACTCGCTGTAGACGCGCAGCGCGCCGGCGCGATCGCCATGCTGGTCGAGCAGAGCCATCAGGCGGCGCACGCCCACTTCATCATCCGGCGTCAGCTCGAGCGCGCGGCGTGCCATCACCGCTGCCGCCTTGCGGTCCCCGCGCTCCTCCTCGATCCGGGAGCATTCCCACGCCGCGGCGGCGGCTTGCTCCCGGAAGATTCGGCGCTGGCCGTCGAGCCACTCGTGGAATTCCTGCGCCACGCCGTCGGGGAACAATCCCTCGAGCAGGTCCCCGCGGTAGAGCGCGAGCGCCTCGTGGCACCGCCCCTCGCGCGTGAGCTGCGGGAGGGCGACCGCATCGCACCAGCACCGCGCCGGGTCGAGTCGGACCTCGTCCTCACCCCTGATGGCGAAGACCTCCGCGCCGAGCGCCTCGTTGATTCCGTAGAGCGCTTTCCTCAAGGTAGGTGCGCGCCTGAGGCTGGTCGAGCTCCGGCCAGAACAGCGCGATGACCTTGTCCCGGCGCCGGAAGCCCTCGGCAGTGGTGAGCGCGAGGTGCGCCAGCAGGGCGAGCCGTTTCGGCTGACGCACCACGGCGTCGCCAGGGTCCGGTCCCGGACCGCGCAGCTCCGTAGGCCCCAGGATGCGCAGCTCGAATGGTGGCGCGTCCATCCCCTCGGTCCCCCCATCCCCCTGTCCCCCCGTCCCCCGGACGGGCAGAGGGACGGCCAAGGTACGGTGCCGGGACACGCGGGGGCTAGAGTGCCACCGACCGATCGACGGACCGGGGGACCAGAAAACGCCGGGGGCCGGGCGCCGCCGGTGGGACCGCGCGGCCCAGCGTCCTTGACAAGGACAGCATCCTTGCTAGAGTAAGGATATGGCCAAGGTCACCAGCAAGCTTCAGGTCACGATCCCGAAAGCCATCGCCACGCAGTTCGGCATCACCCCGGGCGATGAGGTCGCGTTCGTGGAAGCGGGGGACTTCATTCGACTGATACCGGATGCCGCGCGTCTGGAGCCGCCGGACGTGAACGCTCGGCTGCGGGTGTTTGACCAGGCGACCCGGCGGCAAGCGCAGCGCGACCGGCGGCGGCCGCAGAAGCGCGGCGCACCGTCCGCGGACCGCGGCTGGACCCGCGCCGGGTTGTACGACCGTGGCCGCACTCGTTGACACGAACATTCTCGTCTACCGTCACGACCCGCGCTTTCCGGAGAAACAGCGGGTCGCGACGGAACTCCTGCGCCGAGGCATCGCGGAGGATTCGATTCGCGTCCCCCACCAGGCGATCGTCGAGTTCGTCGCCGCCGTCACCCGCGTCAAGCTCCGCGGGCGGGCGCTCCTCACACCCGACGAGGCGCGGCGGGAAGCCGAAGAGATGCTGCTCCAGTTCGAGGTGCTGTACCCGAACGACGCGCTGGTACGACTGGCCCTGCGCGGCGCGGCCGCATATCAGTTCGGGTGGTTCGACGCGCACCTGTGGGCGTATGCCGAGATCTTCGGCCTGAGCGAGCTGTACTCTGAGGATTTCCAGCATGGGCGGCTGTACGGCAGCGTGAGGATCACCGACCCGTTCCGGTAGCCTCATGGCCCGCCACGTCCGGCATCACATGGTCGCCTGGCCTCGGCCTCACCCGAGGCGCCCGCGCCGTGCCCGTCCTCCTGCTCGACAACCTCGATGCCACCTTCCGCTCCAACGGCGGATCCAGCCCCCAGAGAGACCACGGCCATGCCGACGCGGACTGGATCAGGCGGCATGCAGCAGCGTGCCTTCCCGGACGATCGTGGTTGGAAGCGACGCGGCGAGGTGCAGCCGCTGCTCGAAGGCGGAGCGGGTCCACACGAGCACATCGGTCGACATCCGCAACCCCCACAGGGCCTCGTAGGCGCGGCCGCTCCGGCGCCGCTCCGGCGCTGCATCGTCCGGAACGATCACCATGAGGTCGTAGTCGCTGTCCGCCCCGCCGGGGCCGCGAGCCCGCGAACCGAAGAGGAACACGCGCTCGGGCTCGAACACGGCCACGAGGCGGCGCACGACCTCCCTCAGCAGCGGATCGTCTCGCAGCACGTCGGCATTCGGCGCTGTGGCGTCACTCATCGTGTCTACCTCCAGCGCCCAAGCATAAGCGCCGGTCCACATGCGCGCCACGGCGGGACGGGACGGGCCGCAAGCGACGGGGGACGACCAGTGGGACGGCCAAGGTACGGCGCGTGGACCAGCGGTAGGTGAGGGTCGTGGCCGGAGCTGGAGCGGCGATCGTGGTGCTCGCTGCGGTTATCGTGGCCGCGACGGCTTGGGGTCGCCGCACGGCGGCGGTGGCGTCAGGTCCCACATCCGGGCTGCGCTCCAGCAACTGGTTCACGATGACAGGTCCCAAACTATGCCGAAAACACCACGCCCGCACCGGGATCCCGGCGCGGGCCGCGTTCGACACCCGCAACTCCCTTTCAGGGCGCCAGCAGGTCCAGCCCCTCGGCGCTCGCTGTGCGAACGATGCCCAGCTCCTCTCGCTTCCGCTCGTACTCCTCGGGTGTATAGCACAGCAGCTCGACTCCGAAGCGCAGGTCGCAGTCCTCCGCCACCCGCACCGGCCGATCAAGCCACGGCGTGTCGGCGAACCGCGTCGAGACGATCAGCACGTCGAGGTCGCTGTCGCGCAGGGCGTCGCCGCGCGCCCGCGATCCGAAGACCAACACGCGGGCCGGCCGGTAGGCCGCGGCCAGCTTCGGCAGCACCTCGCGGCGGAACCGCTCTACTCTCTCGTCAACGACCGGAGCCACCGGAACGCCTCCTCGGCGGCCACGACCTTCGCCTCTGCCGTCGGCCGATCATACACCTCGTACGGCACGCCATTGGCCGCGTCCGGGTAGCGGGCCGTGGTGTAGTCCGGGTTGAGGTACACCAGGTGCTTGCGATCGCCGGCCGGCACGCCCAGCGCGTCGCCCAGCTCGGTCAGCGAGTGCGTGCGCGGCGCCGCCTCCCGGCGCACGATCATCCAGCACGCCTTGAGGTGCTTCTCCACCGCCTGCTCGGCCAGGAACGCCGCGACCTCGAACGCGCCGATGTCGATGTTCTTGCGCGCGTTCGCCAGGTCGCGTTCCGCCTGCTTGATCAGTCGCTCGGCCTCGATGCGCATCGCGGCGCGCAAGATGGGGCGTCGGCACACCGGGCGTCAAGCGCTTGCGGCCGGTGCCCCTCTCGCGGCGTCTCTGTCCCCTCGTCCCCCGCCCCCGGTCCCCTGGTCCCCGGGTCCCCGGACGAGCAAAGGGACGGCCAGGGTACGGCGCGTGGACGGTCAGCGGCTAGTATCGCGGCAGGGGCACCGCGGCACGGGGGCACCGAGGAACCGGTGGAGGATACGTGGCGACAGAGACGGGCCGGTGGGCGAGGGTGGTGGCCGGAGCTGGAGCGGCGATCGTGGTGCTCGCTGCGGTTATCGTGGCCGCGACGGCTTGGGGGAGATGATGGCCAGCGGGTCGCCTACCAGGGCGTTTGGCAGGGTGGACTTTCCGACGTTGGGGGCGCCGGCGAGGGCGACGAAGCCGCAGCGGGTCACGAAACAGTATCTACGGTCAGAGCGCTAACGGGCGGCCAACCACGGAACCCGAGGACGCGTCTCGGCGAGGAGGCGCTGAAAGCGTGGATCGCTCTGCAGCGGCGCGAGGATCGGGTCATGGAGCGCACGCCACGTCGCCAGGCTCACGGAGCACGGCGCAGCGCCGCACCGTGGCTCGGTCTGAGGAGTCGCACTCCGGCGAAGACTCTCTAGCGCGCTGAGCGCGGCCTCCCGTTGGCCGAGTGCCGCACTCACGGTCGCGATCTCGCGGTAATTCGGGCGTCCGCTGTCCGCTCGAGCCCGCAGCGTGTCCAGGCGCGCCCGCGCGGGGGCGCTGTCGCCGACCGCGACAGCGTAGAGGGCGCGCGAGGCTGCGAGGCTGGCCCTGGTCCCGAGAGGAAGGTTGCCGAGCCGCTGCGCCTCCGCCAAGTCGGCGAGCGCCCCCGTACCGTTTCCACGGGCAAAGCGAACGGAGGCGCGCTCGGCGTGTCCCATGCCCCAGGGTCCGCGCGCGAGCGCCGTATCGAGCATAGCCTCCGACTCGGCAAGCCGGCCCTGGTCCCGGCGCGAAAGCGCGAGGTGCCGCCAACTATTGCGCAGATCCGGATCGAGGGCGAGCGCGCGGCGGTAGTGGGACTCGGCGACGTCGGGCAGATCGAGGTTGTCAACGCTGTACAAGTAGCCGAGCGCATGGAACGTGTCCGCGCTCAGCGAATCCAGCCTGAGCGCGCGCTCCAGGGCATGGTGCGCTTCGCCGAGATCACTCTCGATGGCCGCTCTGGTCCCGCGGGCATGCCAGGCCTCGGAGAGGTTGGAGTCGAGCCGCAGCGCGCGGTCTATCCCTGTCCCGGAAAGGGCCACCAACGAGTCGCGCGAAAGGCCTTCCTCATTGCCCCATTGGACCTGCAGGGAACGAACGAAGGCCAGGCGCGCCCAAGCTGACGCGAAAGCGGAGTCTCGGCCTACCGCTTCCGCGAACGCGTTCACGGCGGCCTGGATGTCGGCGGTGGTGCGCCGCCCAGCCAGCGACCGACCGTACAGATACAGGCGGTAGGCGTCGGTGTTGCGGGAGGGCGTGCGGCGCAGCGCGGTCAGCTCGGCCGGCGCCAGACGGCCTACGATGCCGACCGCGACGGACTCGGCGATCTGCTCCTCGATCGCGGCGAGGTCGTCGTCACCGCGCCGGAACGGCGCACCCCACGCGCCGTCGCCCGAGGCCGCCCGCACGAGCTCGGCGCTCACGGAGAGCTGTCTGGCCGCCCGCCGAATGGAACCGGTCACGAACCACTCGACCCGCAGCGCCCGGGCGGCGGCCATCGGGTCGGGCGTGCGCCGCCACTGGGCGGCGACCGCGGTGGGGCTCTTGACCGCGAGGCTGCGTACCCGGGCCAGGCGACCGAAGATCTGTTCCGGAAGCGCGTCCGCGAGGTAGGCGTCCGCCGAATCGGGAGAACGGTTGACGAACGGGAGAACGGCGATGCTGCCGGCCGGCGCGGCCGCAACGCGGGCCGCCGCGCCGCGGCAGGGTGGCGGCGAGCCGTCAGGGCACTGGGCGGCGGCGGGCGGCGCAGCGACGGCAGCGAGAAGCACCAAGACGCCGCGGCGCGTCCAGCGGGATGGATCGGGGGCTTCACGCGCTGCGTTCACGGGTGGCACGGCAGCGAATGTACAGCCAGCCGGCAATGGCCGCGACCCATCGGGGCGCTCTCCGCCGGAGAGACACCACGGCTCGACCGAAGCGCCAGGAAACACGAAGCCCGCATCCTGAATCGGGTGCGGGCTTCGCAGGGAAGACTGGCGGCGGTCTACTCTCCCACCGACGTCCGTCGGCAGTACCATCGACGCTGCAGGGCTTAACTGCCGTGTTCGGGATGGGAACGGGTGTGACCCCTGCGCGCATGTCGCCAGCCAAATCTAGCAGCGGGCACGGCGGGCACGGGCGCACGGTTCCACTGTGCGCCGGTGCGGCGGTGCGGCTATGCCCGCTTGAGGAACGGTGACGTGGCAACTGAGGTGATCACTCCGAGGGGGAGAGATCAAGCCTCACGGGCGATTAGTACGGCTCGGCTGACACGCTTACGCGCCTGTACACCTGCCGCCTATTACCTCGTAGTCTCCGAGGGCCCTTCAGGGAGCTTGCGCTCCGGGAGCATTTATCTTGGGGAGGGCTTCCCACTTAGATGCTTTCAGCGGTTATCCCGACCCGACATCGCTACCCGGCGGTGCCACTGGCGTGACAGCCGGTACACGAGCGGTCGGTCCGACCCGGTCCTCTCGTACTAAGGTCGGCGCCCCTCAATGCTCCTACGCCCACGACGGATACAGACCGAACTGTCTCACGACGTTCTGAACCCAGCTCATGTACC
>JAUYOW010000051.1 GCA_030697825.1 Gemmatimonadales bacterium
CCGCCGCCGGCGGAGCCGATGTAGAACGTCTTCGGCCTCGGCTCGCGGGAGCTGGGCACGGCGATCGCGGTCACCCGCCCGCTGTACGCGGCGGGCCCCAAGGCCCGCACGTTCACGCTCTCCACGAACCGGCTGAGCGCGTCGCGGCGCGTCGAGTCCTGGCGCGTGGTGTCGGGTCGCGCGGCAGGCTGGGCGGGCTGCCGTGGCCGTTGCGCAGCCAGGGATGAGGCGCAGAGGAGCAGAGCGGTGCTGGCGATGGCGGTTCGGTTGATGCGCATGGCCGTCGGGGTTGAGGGTGGGCGCGTATCTTAGCGCCCTGAGCGTCACTTCAGCAACGTGAACCCCGCGACCCCGAAGTGCTGATCGAAGGCGAAGGCGGGGGTGATCTTCTCGCGCTTCAGCTGCGCGGCGCGATAGATTTGCGTCCATGACCCAACGGCTCGTGTTGCTCCGCCACGGCGAGAGCACCTGGAACAGAGAGAACCGGTTCACCGGCTGGACCGACGTCGGCCTCTCGGAGAAGGGCGTCGAGGAGGCCGTGGCCGCGGGGAAGCTCCTCAGCGCGGATGGCTACGTCTTCGACGTCGCGTACACCTCGGTCCTGAAGCGCGCGATCAAGACGCTGTGGCTCGGTCTCGAACAGCTCGACCAGATGTGGATCCCGGTTCACCTCGACTGGCGCCTAAACGAGCGGCACTACGGCGCCTTGCAGGGGCTCAACAAAGCGGAGATGGCGGCGAAGTACGGCGAGGCACAGGTGCACCGGTGGCGCCGGAGCTACGACGAGCCGCCGCCGCCGCTCGAGCTCGACGATGAGCGACATCCCCGGCACGACGCGCGTTACGCGAGTCTGCCGGCTAACGAGCTGCCGCGCGCGGAATCGTTGAAGGACACCGTGGCGCGCTTCCTTCCGTACTGGCACGAGATCATCGCGCCCAGCATCCGCGCCGGCAAGCGCGTCCTCATCGCGGCGCACGGCAACAGTCTCCGCGCGCTGGTCAAGCATCTGGACGGCGTTTCGGAGCAGGAGATCGTCGGGCTCAACATCCCAACCGGGATCCCGTTGGTCTACGAGCTGGACGGTGATCTCGCTCCGGTGCGCCACTACTACCTGGGCGACCCCGAGGCCGTCCGGCGCGCGGCCGAGGCCGTGGCGAACCAGGGCAGGGCCAGGGCTTGATCGGGCCGCTCT
>JAUYOW010000052.1 GCA_030697825.1 Gemmatimonadales bacterium
CTCAGCAGGATACCTCGCGACGCAACCAGGTCGAGCTTCTTCAGAACTACCCGAACCCGTTCAATCCGGCGACGACGATCCCGTTCCGCCTGAGCGAGAGCTTGTTCCGCAATGGCCGGGGTCCGGTAGTGAGCATCAGGATATACAACGTGCTCGCCCAGCTTGTGGCGGTTCCGTCGTTGCAGGCCTCCGGCCAGCGACTGGACGCCGTTGAGTTGGAGTGCCGAGAGTTGCGCAACGGTTTCTGCGAGTTCTCCGCCTACTGGGATGGGAAGTACGTGAACACCGCCCGCGAAGCCGCGTCCGGCGTCTACGTCTACCAGCTGATCGTGAACGGACGGCGAACGTCGAGGCGGATGATCGTGATGAAGTAGCTGCGAGAGTACGGAGGATTGCCCAGCGCGCCGGCCCCTGTGGCCGGCGCGTCGCGTTAGGGGCCCGTGCGAGCCCTTGACACGTCGCCGGGTTCGGGGCTAGCTGTCTCCATCATCCCAAGGCTGGTCTGGTGGAAGACTGGGTGGCCGAGCTGCAGCAAGGCAGGCCGGAACCCGCGTGGGATCTATTCCTCGCCCGTTATCGCCGCATCGTCTTCGCGGCCATCCGCCACTACGCCCAGGACTACGATGACGTGATGGACGTCTTCGCGCGGGTCTGCGACGCCCTGCGCGAGGACGACCTCCGGCGGCTGCGGGCCTGGGCCGACCAGACCACCCACCGCGCCCGCTTCTCCACCTGGCTGGTCACCGTCGTTCGCAACCTCACCGTTGACTGGTTTCGGCATCGCGATGGCCGGCGTCGCTTGTCGGTGTCGCGGAGGGCCTGCCGCCGCTCCGGCGCCGCATCTTCGAGCACGTCTTTCTGGATCGCCGCAGCCACGTCGAGGCTTATGAGCTGATTCGCGCGAGCGAGCAGCCCGGCCTGTCGTTTCGCGTTTTTCTCGGAGAGCTTCGCGCCACGTACCGGGCGGTGACCCAGGGGCGCCGCGGCGCTCTGCTGCGCGATGCCGGCGCGGGGCTGGAAGGGGAGCGGGAGGCGCACGCCACGGCTGAAGGTCACGCGGAGGAGGAGGCCGAGCTGCGCCAAGTGCTCGAGTCGGCGCTCGGGTCGCTCGCTCCCGAGGATCGCGTAGCGGTCGAGCTGTACGTGTTGGAGGAGTTGCCAGCCGCCGACATCGCCCGGATGCTGGGATTCCCGAACGCCAAGGCCGTCTACAACCGGGTGTACCGTGCGCTGGACGCGCTGCGCTCCGAGCTCGAGCGCGCCGGCATCAGGCGGGAGGACCTGTGAGCAATCCGCGCGGTTCCGGTCGTCCCATTGTGGTGGCTTCGCAGCGATGCGGGCCGGAGGAAACTGCCACGTGAACCGCCCGGAGGACCTGGACCTGCTCAAGGACGCCCTGTTGGCCCGCCCCCGCGCCGAGACCCCGACGCCGGAATGCCTCGACGACGAAACCGTTGCCGCGTTCGCCGAAGGCGCGCTCGACGGGTCGGCGCGGCGGGCAGTGCTGCCGCACCTGGCCGAGTGCTCGCAGTGCAGGGGCGCGGTGGCGTCGGTGGCCCGGGCACTTGCCGATTCGGCGATGGCCCGCGAGGTCGCCGCGGTCGAGGGCGGA
>JAUYOW010000053.1 GCA_030697825.1 Gemmatimonadales bacterium
CGCGAACGCGTTGGGATCGTACGCCGGCCGGCTGACCATGGCCAGCACGTCGCCGGTCTCTGGATCGATGACGACCGCGGCGCCGGGGTGCTCGCCGAGCGAGGCCTCGACGAGCGACTGCAGCCCGGCATCCAGGGTGAGCGTGATATCGCGGCCAGGCTCCGAGGGCCGCTCGCCGACGGTGCGGATCTGCCGCGCGCGGTGATCGACCTCGACGAGGACCCCGCCGGAGCGGCCGCGCAACGTGCCGTCGAGCTTGCGCTCAAGGCCGGCCCGCCCGATGAGGTCGTTGACCCTGACCCCGTGGCGCTTCAGCTGCGCGTACTCCTCGGGAGACGGCAGCCCCACGTAGCCGAGCACGTGCGCGGCGAGCGCGCCGTGCGGGTACGCCCGCGCGGTTTCGGCCTGCACCAGCACGCCAGGCAGCCGCCACCGCTCCTCTTCAAGGCGCAGCGCGATGTCCTTCGGCACGCGGTTGACGACGGTGGCGGGCAGAAACGCGAAGCTGCGCGCCTTGCGGTACGCTTTCTGCAGCGCCTGCACCGGCCGCTGGGCGATCGCGCTCACCTGGGTGAGCACGGTGTGCAATTCTTGGTCGCGCAGCTCCTGCGGCACCACGGCGACGCGGAAGACGGTCTGGGTGGCCGCGAGGATGCGGCCCTTGCGGTCATAGATCACGCCCCGGGGCGCGGCCTCCGGCACGACGCGGAGCCGGTTCTGCTCTGCGAGCCGGCGGTAGCCGGCACCCTGCAGGATCTGCAGATGGAGGAGCCGTCCGCCGATGAGGACCAGGGCGATGACCAGCCCGATCTGCAGCTTGATGATGCGAGCCCCCATCGGCTAGGCCCTCGCCGCGACCGGCCGGACCGCGGCCCAGACCGCGGCGGCGAAAGCGCTCAATACCGCTTGCCACGCGGTGAGGCCTGCCATCGGCCAGGACCATGCGCGATCCAACCCGGCGGTGACGCTGATGAGGATGGCGGCCGCCATGCCGGTCGCGATCGCCTGCAACCGGGCGTCTGAGACATCCCAAAATCGCATGGCCGCGCTCCACGCGGCCCCGAACGCCACGAACAACAGCAGCACCGGCGCGGCCCACCGCACGGTCAACGCGGTGATGCACGCACCGCCGAGGACCGCGAGCGGCAGCCAGGCGCGCGGTTGCCGGCTGGTCTGCCGGATGCACGCGGCCAGCACAAGTTGCGGCACCCACCACGCCGAGCCCAGCGCGTGGGCGGCCAGCGCCTGGCTCACCGCGGCCGCGACGATCACGAGGCCGGCGGCAAACACAGGACCTCCTCCAGCCGGCCCAGTGACGCGGCCGGCGTCACGGTGGCGCGGGTTGCCCCGGCGCGCTCCAGGCGTTCCACACGCGTCACGGTGCCGAGCAGCAGCCCTTTCGGCACCGCGCCCCCCAGCCCCGCGGTGACCACGCGGTCACCCACCTGCACATCCGCTTCCAGGCCGAGGTACGTCAGGTGGCACTCTGAGAACCCGCGGCCGATCAACAACCCGGTCTCGCGCGAGCGCTCGATCAGCCCGGCGATGCGGCTGTTGGGATCGGTGAGCATGAGCACGAGCGAGGTGGCGTCCTGCGCTTCAAGGATGCGGCCGACGACGCCCTGGGCATCCACCACGAGCGCGGCTTCGCTCACGCCGTGGCGGCGGCCCTGATCGATGAGGAGCGTCTGTTGGGTGGGCAGCGGAGACCGGGCCAAGGCGGACGCCAGCCGGCCGGCGGCCTGCGGCCAGGCCGCCTGCAACGCGCCGGCGGCGTGCTGCTGGCGGAGCGTTTCGCGCGCCGCCGAGACCTCGAGCTCGCGCGCAGTCAGCGCGTGGCGCAGCCGCGCGTTGTCCTCGACCAGCGAGGGCAGGCGCGGCAGGAGGATCACGAGGCGGACGGCGGCGCGGAGGAAGGTGAACGGGAGCCGGACGAGGGCGAGGGCGCTATGACGCCACGGCTCGTGCGCCAGCAGGAGCGCGCCTACGAGCCCCAGGCCGAGCACGAAGGCTCGGGACCGGCGGACAGACGTCTGAATGACTCAGCAGGCCCTGGTTGGGTCTAGTAGTCGGGCGAGGAGTTCAGGGCGATCCGGGTGCGCAGGTACCGGATGTTGTCGAGGCCCTTCCCCACCCCGAGCGCGACGGCGGTGACCGGGTTCTCGGCGATGTGCACCGGCAGCCCGGTCTCCTCCGCGATGAGCTTGTCCAGGCCGCGCAGCAGCGAGCTGCCGCCGGCCAGCACGATGCCGCGGTCGATCAGGTCGGCGGAGAGCTCGGGCGGCGTCTTCTCCAGCGTCTGCCGCGCCGCTTCCACGATTGCGTGCACCGGCTCGGACAGCGCTTCGCGGACTTCTTCGGAGGTGATGGTGACCGTCTTGGGCAGCCCGGTGACCAGGTCGCGGCCGCGGACTTCCATGGTCAGCTCCTCATCGAGCGGGTACGCCGAGCCGATGCGGATCTTGATCTCCTCGGCCGTGCGCTCCCCGATCATGAGGTTGTACACCTTGCGCAGGTGCTCGATGATCGAGTGGTCCAGCTCATCGCCGGCGATGCGGATGGAGCGCGCGATGACGACGCCATCCAGGGAGATGACGGCCATTTCGGTCGTGCCGCCGCCGATGTCGATGATCATGTTGCCGCCTGGCTCGTGGATCGGCAGGCCCACGCCGATGGCCGCGGCCTTGGGCTCCTCCACGAGGAACACCTCGCGGGCGCCGGCGCGCAGCG
>JAUYOW010000054.1 GCA_030697825.1 Gemmatimonadales bacterium
TTCCTGACGGTGCCCGACGCGGCGCTCCGTCGCGGCGGCAGGCATCCAATGGTACCGCTCCCCGCTCCCCGCTCCCCGCTGTCACGACGCCGGCCGTTGCAGATACCGGGCCAGCCACTCCTGCACCGTGCTCCACCACACGATCTGGTTCTGCGGCCTGCCGATCCAGTGCCCCTCGTCGGGGAAGTAGAGGAAGCGCGACGGCACGCCCTGCCGCTGGAGCGCCGTGAACATCTGCATCCCCTCGGTCTCCGGCACGCGGTAGTCGAGCGCGCCGTGGATCACCAGCGTCGGGGTGCGGAAGTTCTGGACGAAGCGGTGCGGGGACCAGCGCTCGTAGTCGCCCCGGTCCAGCCAGTACGGGCCGCCGAACTCCCATTCGGTGAACCATAGCTCCTCAGTGGCGCCGGCCATCGCCTCGAGGTTGAAGACGCCGGCGTGGCTCACCAGCGCCTTGAACCGGTTGGTGTGCCCGTTGATCCAGTTCACCATGTAGCCGCCGTAGGAGCCTCCGGCGGCCGCCATCCGCGTCGAGTCCACGTACGGCAGGCGCGCCACGACGTCCACGCCGCGCATGATGTCCTCGTAAACGCGGCCGCCCCAGTCGCGGCTGATCTGGTCGGTGAATCGCTGGCCGAACCCGGTCGAGCCGCGCGGGTTGAGCATCGCGACCACGTACCCGGGCGCCGCGAACAGCTGCGCGTTCCACCGGCCGTGGAATTGGTCGAGCCAGGCGCCCTGTGGCCCGCCGTGGATCAATACGACGGCCGGATAACGGCGCGAAGGGTCGAACCCCGGAGGCGTGACCAGCATCCCGAAGACGCTGTCTCCGCCGGCGCCCACCCAGCCGAACTCGCGGGCCGGATTCATGCGGACCTGCGCGAGACGGTCCGCGTTGAGGCGCGTGAGCCGGCTTGGAGGAGTACGATGGTCCACGAACCACGCGAACACCTGCGGCGGCTGGTCCTGGGCGTCGCTAACGAACGCGAACGACGGTGTGCTCACCGCCGCCACCGACAGCTGCGATGGATTCATGTCCGTGAGGACCTCGTGCACCTCGCCGGTAGCGAACACCACGTGGACCATGATGTGGCGCTGCCGCCGCTCCGTGACCGCGAACAGGTCGTTCCCGCCGGTCGCGAACGCGTACTCGAGGATGTTGTTGTCCCAGCCGCGCAGGACCTCACGCACCTGGCCGGACTGCCGGTCCTTCACCATCAGCCGCCAGCGGTCCGC
>JAUYOW010000055.1 GCA_030697825.1 Gemmatimonadales bacterium
CGGCACACACTAGAGGAAACCGAGGCGCTCCTGGCAACCGTGGGCCTTACGGGTGCCTTCTGGAACCTGCGCTAGGGATGACCCCGGCGACCGCGGCCGGTGAAATGGCGCCTAACTTGCGCTGAGCCTGTGTGAAAACGCCACTTTGGCAGCAGTGGCAGCGTTTTAAATCAACAACTTAGGGGTGCTCACAACGGTGTTTTCGCACAGGCTCCGCTTGCAGTTGCCGGGCCGCCCCCCGAAATTGGTGTAGGTCGCTGCTATCGCGGTGGGCGGCCCACAACTGAAGCGCTGTTCGTTAGGCACCAACTCGCCGCCGGCCCCCGGACGCTCCGGGCCAGCACCCGCCCGCTCTCCTCCCGCACCGAGGTCACCGTAGTTGCCTGATGGACGTCCAGCGCCACATACTTCGTCGTCCGTTTCATGAGAGCCGCTCCTTGCTGTGGGCCACGGATGTTGGTCGACTCCATGGTAACAGCAAGGGGCGTGCTTTCAAAATGCGTTAGGCGGCGCTCGGTGCAAGTGGAACTACGCTATGAAGAGGGTAAGATTGGCAGGCACTCCCAAGTCGCCACTCCCAGGGCTCGGGGTCAGAATATGCCAACCACGGCAGTGGGTGTTCAGGAGGCCCACCATGAAAGTCTGGGGACCCAAGCTCGTCACCACCGGGTTCGCACTCGCCGGCGTGCTGTCTCTCGTGGCCGGCGGGGTGAAACCTGCCATCAAGGGCGAGCCGCTCAATGTCACCTTCCTCGGCGTCGGCGTTTTCTGGCTCGTCCTCAGCGTTGTTGTCGGGCGGAAGTCGGGTAGCGGTCCTGCCCCGCCGAGCGCCTAGGCCGCCGGTGGGTCCGAAGGCCCCGACATGGTCAATTGCGCCCGATTCTCACCCTCCAGGAGATCCGCGTTTTCTACCCGGGCCGCGGCCACAGCGCGGGCGACGTCGTCGTGCAGCTGCCCGCGGAGAGCCTGCTCCTCCCGGCCCTGCGGGGCGGTATCAACCCGGCGAACCTGACCCGGACGTACGATGTGGTGACGGGCCGGGCCAACTAGCCTACATTTGGGGATGATCTACGTCCTCGTCCCGACTTACAACGAAGCCCAGACGGTCGGCCTGCTGCTCTGGAAGGTCCGGCAGGTCTTCACGGCCTTCGCGCGAGAGTACCAGTTGCTGGTCGTTAACGACGGGTCCACGGACGCCACGGAGGACACGCTCGCCCCGTACACGAGGGCCCTCCCGCTGACGCTCGTCACCCACCAGCACCGCGAAGGCTACGCGAAGAGCCTCGAGGAGCTGCTACGCCTGGCGGCCGGACGCACCGACCGACCGCGACGCGACCTCGTCGTCACGCTCCAGGCCGACTTCTCGGACGCGCCGGATGACATTCCCGAGCTCGTGAAGCGCGTCGAGGGCGGAGCCGACATCGTAGTAGCGGACGGACGCCGGCGCGCCGGCCTCCCCCGCGGCGAAGCGCTGGCCCGCCGTCTACTCACGCCGCTGGTCCGCCCGAGCCTGAAGTTGGAAGGCGTGACGGACTACGTCAGTACCCTGCGCGCCTACCGGATCGCGACGCTCACCCGGCTCATCCGCGAGCGCGGCAGCCGGCCGATCGTCACGCACGAGGGATGGGCGGCGGACCTCGAGCTGCTGGTACGCGCCGCGCGACACGCCCGGCGGATCGAGTCCGTACCGGTGGCCGGCGAAACGGCTCCGCGACAACGCGACTCGCGGGCCACCCCGCTCCGCTCGGGGCTGAGTGCCTGGCGAGCCGCCCGCCAACTGGCCTCGCTGGTGCGGGAGCCGATCGAGCCGCCGCCGGATCACGAGGACGAGCCCGCTAAGCAGACCCAGCCGCCGCGGCGTCGGGGTCGGGGACGTGGGAGGGGACGGGGACGGGGCCCCGGACGCCCGCCGGCCCGGCCCGTGCCGACGACGTCCCCCGCGTGAGGCGAGGCGAGGAGCTCCTGGTGCTCGTCGTAACGGGCCTGCTGGCCGGCGCGCGAGCGAGCACTTCGCCAGGCCGCGCCGACGCAGCTGGTCCCACGCACCACGCACCACCCACCGTCTCCGACAGCATGCACCCCTTCGCACCCGGCGAGCGCCTCACCTACGACGTCAAACTGGGCATCTTCCGGGTCGGCCGCGCCAGCCTGGAAGTGATCGGTTTCGACACCGTCCGCGGCGAGCCCGTGTACCACGTCGTCTTCGCCATCCGCGGGAGGGCCATCTTCTACTCGATGAACGATTCCCTCCAGTCCTGGTTCAGCGTGCGGGACCTCACTTCACGCCGCTTCATCCAGGACAACGAGGAGAACGGCAAGCCGCGGTATCGGCGCTACGAGATCCACCCCGAGCAGGGCTTTTTCGTCAAGAACGACACCGACACCAGCGCGACCGTGCGTGAGCCCCTCGACGACGCGTCGTTCCTCTACTTCGTGCGCACGCTGCCCCTCGAAGTGGGCCGCACCTACGACTTCCCGCGGTATTTCATTCCGGACCGCAATCCGGTCTCACTGCAGGTGCTGCACCGCGACACCATCGACACCCCGGCCGGCCGGTTCGCGACCATCTCCATCCGGCCGGTCTTCCAGTCGCGCGGGCTATTCTCGCAAGGCGGGCAGGCCACCGTCTGGTTCAGCGACGACGACGCGCGCATACCCGTCCGCATCCGGAGCCGCCTCAGCGTCGGCACGCTCGACATGTCGCTCCGCTCGCGGTCCTGACGGCGTGGACCACCCCGCCATACCCGAGGCCGACCTCTCCCGCGTCCGCACCGTGCCGATCGCGCGCCGGGCGAACCGGGTGGAGCCGTCGCTCCTCGCCCACCCGCCCGGCGACGACCGTTCCTTCGACGCATTCCTCGCCGGCCTGCCAGACATCCTCGCCGCCGCCGACCTGCGCGCCGTGATAGCGGCGGTCGCCGCGGCAGCGGGACGTCGGAGCATCATCGCGCAGATCGGCGGGCACGTCATCAAGACGGGCATGGGACCGCTGCTGATCCGCTTGATGGAGCGGCGCGCGATCACCCACCTCGCCATGAACAGCGCGGCCTCGATCCATGACTTCGAGCTGTGCGCCTTTGGCGGAACCAGTGAGGACGTGGCCGCTGGACTGGCGGACGGGACCTTCGGCATGGCGGAGGAGACGGGGCGCGAGATGAACGCCGCGATCCGGACCGGGCAGGCCCGAAACTGGGGGATGGGCGAGTCACTTGCGCGCGCGCTGGAAGCGCGACCCTCGCTGCCCGGGCGCGACCATTCCGTCCTCCTGGCCGGCCTCCGGCTCGGCGTGCAGGTCACGGTGCACGCCGCCATCGGGACCGACATCATACATCAGCACCCGGACGCCGACGGCGCCGCCCTCGGCGATACGAGCTTCCGCGACTTCAAGCGCCTGGCGGCCGCCGTGCCGTCGCTCCACGACGGCGGCGTAGTGCTCAACCTCGGAAGCGCGGTGATCATGCCTGAGGTCTTCCTCAAGGCGCTCACCATAGCGCGCAACCTCGAGGGCGGCCGGCCGACGGACTTCACGGCCGTGGACTTCGACATGATCCGCCACTACCGGCCTGGCATGAACGTGGTGGAGCGGCCGACGCTGGCGGGCGGGAAGGGTTACTCGATCACGGGACACCACGAGCTTCTGGTCCCCCTGCTCGTCTGGGGCGTCGATGCCGCGCTACGCCGCCGCTAGGGCGCTCCTGGCGCTGCTGCTCATCGCGGCGCCGGCGTGCACCAGCCGCGTCATCGCGCCGCCGGCCGAACCGGCGGCCATGGGCCAGCCATCCGTCGAGACCGCGGCGGCCCGCGACGTCGTGAACTCATTCGTCGCCGCGGAGGCGCGGGGCGACGAGAGCGCCGACACCCTCCTCGCTCCCGACGCCGACTTCATCGCGACGGGCATCGTGCGCACCGCGCGCCCGCGGCTCGCGGGCATGACGGGACGCGGCGAAGGATCGATCGAGGAAGCGCGCACTGACTTGGCCGGCAGCTTCGCCTGGGTGGCCGTGGTCTACCGCTGGGTCGGCCGCACGCCCGACAACGCCGAACGCGCGCGGGCGACCTTCGTGCTGGTTCGGAGACTGGCCGGGTGGCGGATACGGCATGTGCATTCGAGCATGGTTGAGCGGTGGGAGTGAAAAGACGTGATGGGTCATGGGTGATAGGTGAGAAGTGATGGGTGAGACGTGATAAGGGCGCCCGACCGCCGGCGCCCCATCACCCATCACTCATCACTCTACTGGCCGATTCCCCGAGATAATCTCGCTCACCCGCTTGGCTGTGGACGGAGCGATCAGCTTGAGGACCCAGTACACCACCAGACCCACTAAGGCGAGCTGCAACAGCATCCACGCCAGGCCGAAGGCCAGCCCGAGCAGGCTCAGCGCCAGCTTGAGCACGAAGAAGCCGACGATAGCCAGAACCGCGTAACCGATGATCTTCCTCAGCATATGTTGCCTCCATACTGCTTGGTGAGCTACCCTACGAAAGTATTCTCGTCGCGGTTTCGCGCAACCTGGTCCGGGACCGCAACATGCCCGACTGCATCATAATAGGGGCCGGTCTCGTGGGCGCCGCCGCCGCCCGCGCCGTGGCCGCCGCCGGCCGGTCGGTGCTCCTGATAGACCGGGGCACGGCGGGCGCGGAAGCCTCGGCGGCCGCGGCCGGCATGCTCGCCCCGCAGATCGAAGCCGCCGCCGGTGATCCCCTGCTCCCGCTCGCCCTCGCCGCGCGTGAGCGTTACGCCGGTTTGGTCGCGGAACTGGAGCACGACGGGCAGCCGGGCGTGGGCCTCTTGCATTGCGGAATCGTTCTCGTCGCGCTCGATGAGGCACGCGCCACCGAGCTCGTGGCACAGGTCGAAGCCCAGTGCGCGATCGGCCTCGATACCGAGTGGCTGGACCGGGACGCACTCCAGGCGCGCCACCCCGGCATCGGCGGCGAGGCCCGAGGCGCCCTCCTCGCCCCCCGCGACGGGGTCGTGAACAACGTCGCCCTCACGACCGGGCTCCTCGCCGACGCCGCCCGCCGCGGCGCCGAGATCTTGGAGCGCGAGGAGGTCACCGACCTGCGCGTGGAGGGCGGACGCGTGACGGGGGTGCGCACGCCGCGCGCGAGCTACGACGCCGGGACCATCGTCCTCGCCGCGGGCGCATGGTCCCCCGCGATCCGCGGCTTCCCCCGCCCCCTTCCCGTCGAGCCAGTGCGCGGACAGATGGCGCTCGTGCCATGGCCCACCGGCGAGCCCAAAGGCGTTCTCTTCGGTCGCGGCGCCTACGTCGTCCCCCGCGGCGACGACGCCCTGCTCGGCAGCACCATGGAGCACGCCGGGTTCGAGAAGGCGACCACCGCCGAAGGGATCCGCCACATCCGTACCGAGACCGGCGCGCTGCTCCCGGCGCTCCTCACCCAGGCCATCCGGCGCACCTGGGCCGGCTTCCGCCCCATGACGCCCGACGGCCTTCCGATCCTCGGCCTCGATCCGGAGGTCCGCGGCCTGATTTACGCCACGGGACACGGCCGGAACGGCATTCTCCTCGGCCCCATAACCGGCGAGATCGTGCGGGACCTGGTGGTGCGTGGTGAAACGGCCTGGAATCTCGAGCCGTATGCGATAGGGAGGTTCACAACCCATGCGCGGCAGCATGAGACAGACAACTGAACTCTGGCACCCACTGCGCGGCTGTGCGTCTGCGCGCCTGCGCGGCTGTGCGTCTGCGCGGCTGTGCGTCTGTGCGTCTGTGCGCCTGCGCGTCTGCGCGTCTAGTTAGTGTACACGACTTGCGGCTTCTGCTCCGGTTCTCTGGGCGGCGACGGCGCCTCCTCCGGTCTCGGCGTCGGCAAGCGCTTCGCGTACGACGCCTGGAAGAGCCGCGCCTGGGTCATCTGCCAGCGCTGTGGGCGCTGGAACCTCACCCCCTTCGACAACCGCATCGAAACCATCGAGGCGCTCGAGCGTATCGCGGCCACCGGCCGGGTGGCCGCGACCAGCGACCAGGTCTCACTGATCCGCGCCGCCGCGTACGACATCGTCCGGGTCGGACAACCGCGGCGAGTGGAGCTCGCGACCTGGCGGTACGGCGAGCGGCTCAAAGCGCGCGAACGCGAACGCATGAAGGTACTGGTTCCGACGATAGTGGTCTTCGTCGGCGTAACGCTAGCCTTCAACGCCGCGCTGGGCGGATCGTTCGGCTACCTGATAGGCCAGATCCCGCAGATGGCCGACGGCGTCTATACCGGCATCGTCGGGCGGAGGAAGGTAGCCATCGAGCCACCCGTCTGCGCCGCCTGCGGCAAGGTCATGGTGCTCCGCTCCAAGCATGTTCGCCACGCCCGCATCACCGAAACGACGCACCACGACCTCGCCCTGCTGCTGAGCTGTCCCGACTGCCGGCGCGAAGGCGCCCTCCTCGAAGGGGCCGACGCCGAGGTGGCGCTCCGGAGCGGCCTCACGTACGTGAACCTCAAAAAGGCGCGGAAGCTCAAGAAGAAGGCGCCGGAAGCCGCCTCATTCGTGGATCGCCAGGGCGGCCCTGAGGCGTTCATTCGGAACTCGGCGCGCCTGGAGCTCACCGTGAACAAGCTGGAAAGCACCCAGGCGCTGGCGCTCGAGATGGCGGTGGACGAGCAGGCCGAGCTGCGCGAGCTGGAGCGCCAGTGGCGGCAGGCCGAGGAGATCGCCGAGATCGCCGACGACCTGACGATAGGTCCGGCCGTCGAGGAGGAGTTCCGGCGTCTCAAGGAAGGAGATCAACCATTTGGTTGAACCGGGGTGGCTCGCCCCTCCACGCCGGGCTATAATTCGCCTCCCATCATGGCCAGCGTCCCGCTCCCCCTCGTTCAGATCACGCCGTGGCGCCCCGCGCCTCTGACGCAGCCGCTCCAATTCGATCGCAAGCCGGCCTGGCTCAAGGTGAAGGCGCCGGGAGGCGCCAACTATACGGAGGTCCGCGGCCTCCTGAAGGACCTCAAGCTGCATACCGTCTGCGAGGAAGCCCGCTGTCCGAACGTCGGTGAGTGCTGGGACCACAAGGCCGCGACGTTCATGATCCTCGGCGACACGTGTACGCGGAACTGTTCCTATTGCGCGGTCGCGCACGGGACGCCGCAGCAGCTTGACGAAGCGGAGCCGCGCCGGCTCGCGGAGGCGGTCGCCGCGATGGGGATGCGACACATCGTCGTGACGTCGGTGGACCGGGACGATCTGCCCAACGGCGGGGCGGAGATGTTCGCCGCGGTGGTGCGCGAGACGCGCGGCCGGACGCCGGACACTTCAGTCGAGCTGCTCATCCCGGACTTCAAGGGGAGTCGGACGGCGCTGCGGATCGTCGTCGAAGCCAAACCGGACATCCTCAACCACAACCTCGAGACAGTTAAGAGGCTCTATCGCATCGCGCGGCCCGGCGGCCGCTACGACCGCGCGCTCGAGCTGTTAAGCCGAGCCAAGGCGATGGACCCCACGATGCTGACGAAATCCGGCATCATGGTCGGTCTCGGCGAGCAGTGGGAAGAGCTGGTCGTCGCGATCCGCGATCTGCGCGATGCCGGCGTGGACATCCTAACCGTCGGCCAGTACCTCAGGCCCAGCGCGACCCATATGCCGGTAGCGCGTTACTACACTCCCGACGAGTTCGCTGAGCTGAAGCGCTTCGCGGACGACCTCGGCTACCGCCACGTCGAGTCCGGGCCCCTGGTCCGGTCCTCCTATCACGCGTGGCAGCAGGCCGAGCGCGCCGGCGCCAACCCTCCGTGAAGACGAGAGAATCGAAGTCGGGAGGGCGCGTCTCTGTCTCCACCCCCGTCATCCCGTTCGCGGGAGAAGACCCCGCCGCGCTGCGGCGTCTCCTGCGCGACATGCTCCTCATCCGGCGGTTCGAGGAGCGCGCGGGTGAGCAATACGCGCTCGGCAAGGTCGGCGGATTCTGCCACCTGTACATCGGCCAGGAGGCCGTCGCGGTCGGCGCGATCTCCGCGTTGCGCAACGACGACTACATCATGGGCAGTTACCGCGACCACGGCCAGGCGCTGGCACGCGGGGTGAGCCCGCGCGCGGTCATGGCAGAGCTGTTCGGCAAGGCGACCGGCGCCTCGTCGGGCAAGGGCGGCTCGATGCACATCTTCGACGCCGAGAAGCGCTTCCTGGGCGGGCACGCGATAGTGGGCGGCCACATCCCGCTGATCACCGGCGCCGCGTTCGCGATCAAGTACCAGGACGGCGACCAGGTGGCGGTCTGCTTCTTCGGTGAGGCGGCGGTCAACACCGGCGCCTTCCACGAGGCGCTCAACATGGCCACCCTCTGGAAGCTGCCGGCGATCTACATCTGCGAGAACAACCGCTACGGCATGGGGACGGCGATGGAGCGCGCCTCCGCGATCTACGACATCGCGGCGCGGGCGTGCTCCTACGACATGCCGGCGGAAACGGTGGACGGGATGGACGTGATCGCGGTGCGGGACGCCATGGCGCGCGCGGTGAAGCGAGGCCGCGAGCGCCACACCCCGACGCTGCTCGAGATACGGACTTACCGCTTCATGGGCCACTCGATGGCCGACCCCATCCACGGTCATTACCGCACCAAGGAGGAGGTCGAGCAGCAGAAGGCGCGCGACCCCATCGTGACCTTCCAACAGCGGCTCGCTGACGCCGGCCTGCTCGACGACGTCGCGTGGGAATCGATGTGCGCCGAGATCGAGGCCGAGATCGAGGACGCGGTCCGTTTCGCGGACGAGAGCCCCGACCCCGAGCCGGCCGAGCTGTACACCCACGTGTACCGGGATCGGTAGATGGCTACCGTGACCTACCGCGATGCGCTGAATCAGGCGCTGCGCGAGGAGATGCGCCGGGACCAGCGGGTATTCCTCATGGGAGAGGAGGTCGGCGTCTACCAGGGGGCGTACAAGGTGAGCCGCGGCCTGCTGGAGGAATTCGGCCCGATGCGGGTGGTGGACACGCCCATCACCGAGCTGGGATTCGCGGGGGTCGGCGTGGGCGCGTCGATGGCCGGGCTCGTCCCCGTGGTCGAGTTCATGACCTTCAACTTCGCGCTGCTGGCGCTCGACCAGGTGGTCAACTCCGCCGCCAAGATGTACTACATGTCGGGCGGCCAGGTACCGATGCCGATCGTCTTTCGCGGCCCGGGCGGCGCGGCGCTTCAGCTCGGCGCGCAACACTCGCAGAGCTTCGAGTCCTGGTACGCGAACGTGCCGGGCCTCAAGGTGGTCGCGCCCGCGACACCGGCGGACGCCAAGGGCCTCCTCAAGAGCGCGATCCGCGACGGGAACCCGGTCGTCTTCTTCGAAGGCGAGATGCTCTACAACACCAAAGGCGATGTGCCCGATGGAGAGCACCTCGTCCCGATCGGCGTCGCCGAGGTGAAGCGCGAAGGGACGGACGTTACGCTGGTCGCGTACTCGAAGATGGTCGCGGTGGCGCTGAAAGCGGCGGACGAGCTGGCAAAGGAAGGGATCAGCGCCGAGGTCGTGGACCCGCGCTCCATCCGCCCGCTCGACGTCGCGACCATCGCCGGCTCGGTGCGGAAGACCAATCGGTGCGTCGTGATCGAGGAGGGCTGGCCGCAGTACGGCGTGGGAGCGCAGATCGTGGACGACGTCCAGCGCGAAGCCTTCGACGACCTCGATGCCCCCATCCTCCGGGTGACCGGCGCCGACGTCCCGATGCCGTACAACAAGCAGCTCGAGAAGCTCGCCAAGCCGGACGCCGCCAAGGTCGTCGCGGCTGCCAAGAAGGTCCTCTACCTCTCCTGACGAATGGCCACCAGAGTCGTAATGGAAGCGCTGTCCCCGACCATGGAGGAGGGGCGTCTCGTGGCCTGGAAGAAGCAGGAGGGCGACGCGGTCAAGGCGGGTGACACGCTCGCCGAGGTCGAGACCGACAAGGCGGTGATGGAGCTGGTCGCGCGCGGCGACGGCGTGCTGCGGAAGGTCATGCTGGCGGAAGGGGCCACCGTGCCGGTTGGCGCCACCGTCGCGATCGTGGGAGCGGCGGACGAGGATATCTCGTCGCTCGTGGGGCGGACCGACGGACGGACGGAAGCAGCCGTCGCGCCCGCGGCAGTAGCGGCCGGCGGCGCGCGAGCCGGGGCGGGCAGCGCCGCGGCGAGCACTGTCGGGGCACCGCAAGGCGCGGCCCGCCCCGGCGAAGCGACAGCCGCCGCGGGACCTGCCGGGGCGCAGCCCGGCGCGCCTCCCGGGCCGACCGAGCCGGCGGCGGCGGGACGCGTGCGCTCATCACCACTAGCGAGAAGGCTCGCGGCAGAGAAGGGCCTCGACCTCAAGCTGATCCCGGGCTCAGGCCCGGCCGGCCGCGTGATCAAGCGCGATGTCGAGCAGGCGGGCACCGCCGCACCGGCGCACGGCCGCACCCTGGCCGACCCGACCCGTGCGGCTGCTGCGGCGGTGCCCGCTGAGCCCTCTGGCTTCACCGATGTCCCCCTCACCCAGATCCGCAAGACGATCGCGAAGCGGCTCGCCCAATCCCTCGGCCCGATCCCGCACTTCTTCCTCACCAGCGAGATCGACATGGAGCGCGCCTTCGAGGCGCGGCAGCACCTCAAGTCCCTCGGCGACCAGTACGCGGTGTCGTTCAACGACCTGGTCATCAAGGCGGCGGCGCTGGCCCTCCGCCAGCACCCGGCCGTGAACGCCTGGTGGATGGAAGACCGCATCCGCTACCACGGCGACGTGCACGTCGGCATGGCGGTGGCCGTGGAGGACGGGCTCATCACGCCGGTGATCCGCTTCGCCGACCGCGTGGGGCTCGCCGAGATCTCCGCCCGGGCCAGGGAGTTGGCGGAGAGGGCCCGCGCGCGGAAGCTCGCCCCGGAGGAGTACACCGGCGCCACGTTCAGCGTCTCGAACCTCGGCATGCTGGACATCGACGAGTTCACGGCGGTGATCAACCCGCCCGAGGCGGCCATCCTCGCCGTCGGGCGGATCGCGCCGAAGCCCGTGGTAGTGGACGGCGCCGTGGTGGTGCGGTGGATGATGCGAGTGACGATGTCGTGCGACCACCGGGTGATCGACGGCGCGACCGGTGCGCGGTTCCTCCAGAGCGTGAAGCTGATGCTCGAAAACCCGCTCGCGATGCTGTTGTAGCGAGGGGGAGCAGGGAGCAGGGAGCGGTACCTTGAGTGCGCCTCATAAGGCACCGCTCCCCGCTCCCCCCCAAACCTGCGATTCAAGGAGATTCTGGGTGGCCACTTCTTTCGACGTGATCATCATCGGTGGCGGTCCAGGCGGCTACGTCTGCGCCATCCGCGCCTCCCAGCTCGGCCTCTCGGTCGGCCTGGTCGAGAAGGACCGCATGGGCGGGGTATGCGTGAACATCGGCTGTATCCCGACCAAAGCGCTCCTGCACTCGGCATACGCCGCCAATCTCGTTAGGCACTCCGCCGAACTCGGTGTCACGACGGGCGAGGTCAAGACCGACTACGGCGTGGCGATGAAGCGCTCGCGCCGGATCGCGGAGACGAACTCCAAGGGCGCCGACTTCCTGATGAAGAAGAACAAGATCGAGGTCGTGAAGGGCGTCGCGAAGCTCAAGCCCGGCAGGAAGGTGGAGGTCGCCAAAGCGGAAGGCGGCACGGTCGTGCTGGAGGCGAAGAAGGCGGTGGTGATCGCCACCGGCTCCAGGCCGAAGGACATCCCCGCCATCGGGCTGGCGTTCAACGGCAAGACCATCTTCTCGAGCACGGAAGCGCTGCTGCTGGAGGCCGCGCCCCAGACCATGGCGATCGTTGGCGCGGGCGCGGTGGGGGCCGAGTTCGCCGACGTCTTCAGCGCCTTCGGCACGCAGGTGTCGTTGATCGAAGCGCTGCCGCGCATCCTGCCGGTCGAAGACGCGGAGATGTCGGACGTGGTCGCGAAGGCGTTCAAGAAACGCGGCGTCGCCGTGCACGCGGGCGCGAAGATCGAGAAGGCGCAGGTCAAGCCGAACGGCGTCACGCTGTCGTTCGAGAGCGGCGGCAAGAAGGAGACCCTAGACTTTGACTGCGTCCTGGTGGCGGCGGGACGCGCGCCCAACGTCGAGGGCATCGGCCTCGAGGAGGCCGGCGTGAAGCTCGAGAAGGGCTTCATCAAGATCGACACGACGTGCGCGACCAGCACACCCGGCTACTACGCCATCGGGGACGTCGCGGGGCCGCCGCTGCTCGCCCACAAGGGGAGCCGCGAGGGGATGGTGGCGGCCGAAGCGATCGCGGGGCACCAGCCCCAACCCATCGACTACAGCAACGTGCCCGGCGCGACGTACTGCCACCCCGAGGTCGCGAGCATCGGCCTCACCGAGGAGGCGTGCCAGGAGCGCAAGCTCGACTACGTGGTCGGCCGCTTCCCGTTCAGCGCCAGCGGCCGCGCCCGCACCTCCGGCGAGACCGAAGGGTTGGTCAAGATCATCCGTGGCAAGAAGTACGGCGAGATCCTCGGCGCGCACATCGCCGGCGCGCACGCCACCGAATTGATCCACGAGCTCGCGGTGGCACGGGCCAACGAGTATACGGTCGAGGAGATCGAGCTGGCCATACACGCGCACCCGACCCTGGCGGAGGCGGTAGCCGAGGCCGCGCTCGACTCCCTGGGGAGAGTGGTTCACATCTGACGTCGAACCCGGTTCCACCCGCCCCCGGCGGCGACCCTGTGGGCATCGCGCTCGGCAGCATCGTCATCGGCGCCGGCACGGGCGGCGCGCTCATGTGCGTTCTCATGTTGGGGTCCTATTGGATGGCGCGTGGCCCCCAGGGTGCCTTCGCCACGATCGCCATGGTGGCGTTCGCGGGCGGGCTGATCTCGGCGGGCATCGTAGGAGGCGCCGTCTCGCGCGCGCTGAGTTCACCGCTTCGGCGGATCATGGTAGCGACCATCGCGGTCGCAGGCGCCGCGTTCGTCGGCGTCCTCACGACGATCGCCGACATGCTCGCGGGCAGGATCGGGCTCGCCGTCCTCGGCACGCTCTGCCTCGCGGGGATCCTCGGAGCGCGCCGGCTCGTCGCCGGGCCGGCCTAGTAGCGTGAGCGACCGGATCCTCGCCGTCGCCGATCTGGGTCTCGTCCCCTACGGCGAGGCGCTCGAACGACAGCGGCTACTCGCGGACGACCGGATAGCAGGCCGCCTCCCGTACGACACGCTCCTCCTGCTCGAACACCCGCCAGTCGTCACCCTCGGCCGAGGCACGAAGAACACGAGCCTGCCCATGGACCCTGAGGCGCTGCGCCGGCGCGGGATCGGCGTCTTCGAGATCGAGCGCGGCGGCGACGTGACCTATCACGGCCCCGGTCAGCTGGTGGGCTACCCCATCTTCGATCTCACGCAGCACCGTCAGGACCTGCATTGGTTCCTACGCCAGCTCGAGGCAGCGCTCATCATGGCGTTGGGCGACCTCGGTATCCCCGCCGAGCCGCGGGCCGGCTACACGGGCGTGTGGACCGGCGGCCGAAAGATCGCGAGCATCGGCATCCACGTGCGCCAGTGGGTGACCTGGCACGGCTTCGCCCTTAACGTGACCACCGACCTTTCGGCGTTCGACCTGATCGTGCCGTGCGGGATCCCGGATGTTGTGATGACCAGCGTGGAGAAGGAGCAAACGCACAGGGGCACAGGCGCGCCAGCGCAACTGGGAGCGCACCTCGCGGCGGCAGTGCGTGAGGCGGTGGTCGCCGGATTCGTGAAGACGTTCGCGTTCAGCGGCACAACAGCACAGACTCCGACCCGCTAGATGCCGTTCCAGCTTCCAGAGCCAGTGGGTCCTTGTGCCGGCGCACCGACCGGCCCGTGCGCCTGTGCCCCTGTGCCCTCTTGAAAGGAAGGCCGCGGATGGGACCCGTTCCGGCATCCCATCCGCGTTTACTGTAGGATGGCCAAGGACTACGGCTGCGAGGCGCAGCCTTGGCCGGAGGACTGCACCTATATAGACGCTTGGAAGGGTGAAATAGTTGCAATCAGGGTGTTCGGAGCACCAGCACCGCAAGGACCCCAGCCAACCAGACCGCGCTCCAGACCGGCGCCGCCCAGGCTTCCAGGTACATCGCCGCCCCGAGCGCCACGATCGCAGGATACCCAGCCACCACCCGCACCAGCCGACGCCGGAACTCCAGCCCGTCGGTCCGCATCCATGCCCGCCCCACCGAGATCGCCCGGCCGACCGCTACCCGCGCCAGGAGCCAGAGAGTCAATCCTCCGAGTCCCAGGGCGCCCCAGCGACCGGCAGGTGGCTCGCCGAGCCTCTGGTAGAGCTCCGCCACGGGACCGCCGGCCTCGGCGAAGACGGCCACAGCGAGCACGGTCGGGATCCAGAGCAGCGCGAGAACGACCCATTCGAGCGCCAAGCCACGCAGCCACCCCGGAGTACGGAACCCGCCGACCAGGAAGTGGAAGACGAGCGCGGCGGCGAGCAACGTGGCGGGGCCGGCGAGCGTCACGAACGCGAATGCGCCGACGCCGACCGCGGCGGTCGGTCCCTGAAGCGCCACCACCGTGTACGTCCTCGAGAGAGCGAACCCCGACAGTGGGACGCCCACCAAGAGCCCGGCGGCGCCGCGGGCCACCTGCTCGACCGCGATCGCGATCCAGCATGCCCCCAGGGCCGCAATGGTGAGCAAGACGATCAGGGCCGGTGGAGACGGAGGCGGGCGTCTGGGCACGGCGCAATCTAAGGAACCACAACCGGGGATGCGACGTTATGCTCCAGGCGATGACCGTTACGGACGCCCGGATCCGGTGAGGATGCGGCGGGGGCCGCGCAGGGGACAGCTTGCAGTCGGCAGTAGGGTTGCAGAGTTGCAGAGTTGCAGAGTTGCAGCGGCTGGCAGTAGTCGGGTGACGGGTGTCAGACCAGGTGGCAGGCGAGCTGACTCCTGCCTCCTTCTAACCGCTGCAACTCTGCAACCCTGCAACGCTACCGATTCCTGTCTCCTGACTACTTCCTGGCTCCCATCAACTCGAAGAACCTCCCGAACAGCACGATCCCCTTCCACAGCTGCTCTAGATTCAGCTTCTCGTTCGGCCCGTGCAACCCATCATCCGGCAGCCCGATACCGGTAAGTAGCACCGGAGCCTTACGCTGCTGGAGCAACGGCACGATCGGTATCGACCCCCCGCTCCGGATAGGCGAGATGCCACGCTTCCACACTTCGCGGTACGCCTGGTCGAGCACCTCGAACGGCCAGGCGTCGAGCGGCGTCTGGACGGGGTCGCTTTGCGACAGGATGGTGACAGTGACGTCGGCGTACTTGGGCGCCGCGCGCTTCACGGCCTTCTGGAACAGCGCCGCCACTTCCTTGGCGCGCTGGTCCGGGACCAGGCGGAGCGAGCACTTCGCCGTGGCCTCCGCCGGGATCACCGTCTTCGCTCCCGCCCCGATGAAGCCGCCCACGATGCCGTGAACCTCGAGGGTCGGCCGCCCCCAGATGCGTTCGAGGAAACCGAACCGCTGCTCGCCGTTGAGTGCCTTGGCGCCGGCTTCGTTGCGGAACCCCCTCTCCTTGATCGGGAGCGACCGCCACGCCTTGAGCTCCTTGGCGCTCGGCCGCTTCACGCGATCGTAGATGCCCGGGACCTTGATCTTGCCGTCCGGGCCCTTGAGCCGCTCGAGCAGGTGCCATAGGGTCTCGATGGCGTTCGGCGCCGCGCCGCCGTAGAGGCCGCTGTGCAGATCCGACTTGAGCGTGCGCACGTGGATCTCGGCGTGCACGATGCCGCGCAGCGCCGCGTCCACGCTGGGATAGCCGGGCGCCACCATGTGCACGTCGGTGACCAGCACCGCGTCGGCCGCGGTGCGGCCCGGCTCCGAGGTCAGCAACTTCGTGAGCCCCTTCGAGCCCACTTCCTCCTCGCCCTCGATGAGCAGCCGGACATTGAGCGGCAGGCTGCCGTTCGTCTTCCACAGCCCCTCGAGTGCGGACACGACGCAGAAGACCTGTCCCTTGTCATCCGCCGTGCCGCGCGCGAAGATCTTGCCGTGCCGCACCGTCGGCTCGAAGGGCGGGCTCACCCACTCGTTGAGCGGATCGGGCGGCTGCACGTCGTAGTGGCCGTAACAGAGCACCGTGGGCGCGCCGGGCACGGCCGGCCCTTCCGCCCACAGGATGGGGTGCCGCTCGGTCTCGATCGTGTCGACCCTGAAACCGAGGTTCTTGAGGCGCGCCGCGAGCCACTCGGCCGCGCGCCGGCAATCGCCCGCATGCTCGGGGAGGGTGCTGACGCTCGGGATGCGGAGCCAGTCGGTGAGGTCTGCGAGCAGCCGGGGGCGCTCGCGCTCGACGAAAGATGTGAGGTCGCTCATAGGACGAAAAACCTACCTCCGGCGTGGTGCCCACCGCCAGCGGGTGGCAGGATTCCGGGCCGGCACCGCCACACAGGAAGGTCCCTCCGGGCCTGACCCCCGACGCCTGCAGGCCGCTGCAACTCTGCAACGCTGCAACTCTGGCCCTGCAACTCTGGCCCTGCAACTCTTCTGGTCCCGTAACTCTAGCCGAACCCTGTTCTACGGATATCTTATCACCGCATGCGTCTCACTTCTTCCTTCGCCGTCTTTCGATACGACCCCGGTGAAAAGGATCTGGCTAAGGCACGCTGGTACGGGCGCGAGGGCAAGCTGGCGGCCGCGGAGGAGGAGTACCGGGGAGCGCTGGCGCGAAACCCGGACCTGATGTCGGGCTGGCTCGAGCTGTTCGACCTGATGCGCCGCAGCGGCCGTCACCTCGACGCGCTGACGATGGCCGCCGAGGCCGCCGAGCACTTCGGGCCCGAGGCCGCGATGCCGCTCGCCCTGCGCGGCGCCGCACTCGCCGAGCTGGGCCAGACGCGCGACGCCGTGCGCTCGCTAGAGCGGGCCCTGGAGTGCGACGGCAACCTCGCGCTTGCCTGGCACGAGCTGGCGTACGCGGCCTTCAAGGCGGGCGAGTACTCGCGCGCGCTGCTCGCGCTCGACCGCGCGTTCGCGCTCGAGCCCCACACCGACACGCTGATGCTGCGAGGCCGGATCCTGCGCGAGGCCGGCCAGTACGACGCAGCGGAAGTCGCCTTCGAGGGCGCCCAGCAGTCGGCCGAACACGACATACCTCGCCGCGAAGCCGAGCGCGAGATCGCGGCAACGCGCCGCGCGGCCGCGCTGGGAGGGAAGCGGCCGCGGGACTTCACTCCCCGCGAGAGCGCCTTCGCCGAGCTGGGCTGCGTGCTGCTGGACGAGGGGGAGCCTGACCCGGGGAGCGGCGACGACGACGCCTCGCCCCTGCTGGCGCGGTGCCTCTCGACGCTGCCGCCCCTCGCCCGCGCGCTGGCGTGGCGACCGACCGCCGTGGCCGGCGCGCAGCAGGAGGACGGCCCGCTGGCCGAAACCATCGCGCGCGCGCTCGGCGCACACACCGTGAGCGCCGCCGCCCTCGATCCGGACGACCGGCCCCTCGTCGTCACCGCATACAACCACGGTACCGACGACTGGTCCAAGCAGCTCGCCCGGCTGGCGCGGTGGCGCAGCGGATACAGCTTCGCACTCGTCCAGGCGCCGGGTGTGACCGAGCTGGCCGACGTGGTCGGCACTCTGCGGCGCCTCGGCGACGCGACCGCGGTCTACGCGGTTACGGCTCGCGCTTTCGCCTTCACGGCGCCACCGCCCTTCGACGCGCGCGAGGCGGTCATTCTCGCCGCCAAGGGGTCGGCGCTCTGGCAGCGCCGAGTCGCCGACCGGCTCTGAACCTGAGGAACCCATGCCCGAGGCCCAGCCCGCCGTTTCGCAGCCGCGAGCGCACTTCGATGCCGCCGCCGATATCGTCGAGCTCTCCGCCGCCCAGCGCGAGATCCTGAGCCGGCCGTTCCGCGAGATCACCGTCCAGGTCCCGGTCAAGATGGACGACGGGCGGACGGAGGTGTTCACCGGATACCGGATCCAGCACAACGGCGCCCGCGGGCCCACCAAGGGCGGCATCCGCTACCACCAGCACGCGGACCACGACGAGATCCTCGGCCTCGCCCGACTCATGACGTGGAAGACCGCGCTCACCGACATCCCGTTCGGCGGCGCCAAGGGCGGCATCACCGTTGACCCGCGCCAGATGTCCCAGGGCGAGCTGGAGCGGATGACGCGCACCTTCACGTCGCGCATCGCCCTCTGCCTCGGCCCGTACCGCGATGTTCCCGCGCCCGACGTCAACACCAACGCTCAGACCATGGCGTGGATCTTCGACGAGTACTCGCGCGGCCGCGGCTACAGCCCCGCCGCGGTGACCGGAAAGCCCATCGCTCTCGGCGGGTCGCTGGGCCGCGACGAGGCGACGGGCCGCGGCGTCGTGTACGCCATGCAGGAATTCGCCCGCGACAACGGCCTGCCTCTGAAAGGAGCGCGGGTCGCGGTCCAGGGCTTCGGCAACGTGGGAGGGAACCTCGCCCGCATCCTACACGCCGAAGACCAGGCGATGGTGATCGCGGTGAGCGACGTGGACGGCGGCATCGTGAACGAGAAGGGCCTCGACGTCCCCGCGCTCCTCAAGCACGCCGCGGCGCGGCGGCCGGTCGCCGAGTTCGCCGGCGGGACGGCCATCACGAACGAGGACCTGCTCTGCCTGCCCTGCGAATACCTCTGCCCCGCGGCCCTCGGCGGCGCCATCACCGACGCGAATGCCTCGCGGCTCGACTGCAAGGTCGTGGTGGAGGGCGCCAACGCTCCCACCACGCCCGGCGCCGACGCCGTGCTCGACGCGCGCGGCGTCCCCGTCATCCCCGACGTCCTCGCCAACGCGGGCGGCGTGGTCGTCAGCTACTTCGAGTGGACCCAGAACCTCCAGCAGCACCGCTGGGAGCTGGAGTACGTGCAGAGCGAGCTGCGGAAGAAGATGGTGGTGGCGTACCACGAAGTGCGGGACTGCGCGAAGACGCGACGAGTGTCGCTGCGAACGGCCGCCTACGCGATCGCTATCGCGCGCGTCGCCGAGGCGGAGCGGCTGCGCGGGAGCTAGCGGGGGACCGCGCCAGACCGGCAACGGCCCTCCACGGGTCGCCGCCGCCCGCCACCGCTTGACGGACCGCCGTGATCGTGGCCTTCACGTCGCCGCGGTTCCACGAGAGCACCTGGTCGAACCGGTCGAGCTGCGTCCGGTAGAGTCGCTGCGCGAGCACGACCGCGTTGTTGATCGGGCGCTCGGCCAGCGCACGGCCGTCCACCGTCTCGAGCGCGCGAGCGACCGGCCCGCCCAGCTCCGACAGAGCCAGGCGGAAGATCCGGTGCCGCTCCTCCCGCAGCGCCGGCCCCGCGATCCCAGGGGCGTAGAGCTGCTCCAGACGGCCGACGAGCTCCGCGTAGAACCGCCCCAGCCTGATCTCGTCGCGCCACCGCGCCGCCGCCCGATCGGCGTTGCGGCCGTCACCACGGCCGCGGAAGAAGGCCTCCGCACCGCGGTAGCCCACGAAGTTCGCCAGCGATTCGTTGAAATCCACCTGGCCCGGCAGGAAGAGGGTGTTGTGCAGGATCTCGTGGATCACGGTCGCCGCCAGGTCCACCGAATCGCCGCGCAGCACCGTGGACAGCAGCGGGTCGTTGAACCACCCCAGCGTGGAGAACGCGGCGGAGGGCCTGATGTAAGTGTCCATCCCCGTCTGCTCGAGGCGCCGCGCCTCCTTGACCGCGTGGTCGAAAGAGAAAAAGCCCTTGTAAGGCACGCGCCCCACTATGGGATAGTTCCACAGCTTCTGGGCCAGCCGGTCGTACCGGCTCGCCGAGAGCACTAGGACCAGAGTGTCCCGCCTCACTCGCGAGTAGGTCGTGAACGTCTCGCCCGCGGCCAGTCCGAGGGAATCGGCGGCGAAGTCGCGCGCGGCGAGGACCAGCGAGAGCTTGGCGCGCGTCGCCGCGTCGGTGGCGGGATCCGCGGCTACCTCGACGATCGGCTTGCGGCCGAGCAGGATGCGCGCTTCCTCGACGCCGGCCTTCACCAGGTACCGGACTTCCGGACTCACGATCCACGCGCCGACCACCACGAGTGTCAGAATGAACAGGAAGGCGCTGGCGAGACGTAGGAAGGTGCTGAACCGGAACCGGCGCTTCAACGCAGCACCCGCACGCCGATGCGGTGCGACTCGATGCCGGTGACGTCGTAGCCTTGGAACGCGTAGTCTACCCGGATGCTGTGAAAGACCAGGCCGCCGCCGTAACTGAGGTCCTGCCGGTCCGAGGGGGCACGCCCTGCCGCGAAGCCCGCCCGCCCAACGACGCCGCCCCCACCCGATACGACGCCGCCCTCCAGGCCGATCGCCCAGTAGGAGTCGCCGCCGGGGGGCGACACCCAGTCAGTCGTCGCCATGAGGCGCGAGGTGCCCTGTGGATCGATGAAGTTCAGCGTGAAACCGAGGCGGGTGGTCCGCGGCAGCGGCGCCGGCGCCCCGCCGGTCGTGCGAAGGTCGCTCCCGATGTTCTGCACCACGAACCCGAGCGCCGCGATGTCGAAGAGCGCGGCGGCGACACCGACGTCCACACCGAGGCCGGAGGCCGTCCAGTCCCCCGTTCCGCCGCCGCCGATGTGCTCCCGCAGGTACTTCACGCTGGTGCCCACCGACAGCAGGCCGCGCCGGTAGGCGACCGACCCGACACCGAGCACGTGGTAGGCCGAAATGAGCGCGCCCGTCGCCAGCCCGCGGTCGCCGCCGAAAGCCGGGTCCGGAACGATGACGCTGTCGCCGCCGAGATCCAGGTATACGAGGCCGAGCCCGAGATGGAAGCGGCCGATCCGCACCGCCCCGGCTCCGGTGGAGAGCGTGGAGCCGAAGAAGGCACGTTCCTGGCTCACCCCGAACGCTACCCGGCGGATCGGCGCCAGGCCGGCGGGGTTCACGAAGACGCTGCCCTCGTCGCCGACCACCGCGGCGTACGCCCCGCCCAGCGCCAGCGTCCGCGGGGTGGCCGGCACCTCGAGCAGGATCCCCGCGGTCGTGCCGGTGCCCTGCGCCGCCAGGCCGTGCGCGACGGGGAACGCGAGCGTTAGGAGGACCAGAGCGCGCCGCATGACGCCTCGAATGTGGGGCTGCGCGCCCGCCCGCAGCAAGGTGCGCGCCCCGCCGCGACTCAGCGGATGCGTAGCACGGCCAGCTGGGCGCCCGCGTTGGCCGGCAACGCGTTGCCGTTGGAGGCGCGGAAGGTGATGTCGAATCCCGCACCATCAGCGGCCTGGGTGACCAGGACGTATGCGCCCGACCCTGACTTCATGGTGCCACCTACGCTGAACGCGGTCCCGGTCGGCGCCGACGGCACCAACGGATACGGGCGGTCGAAGAACGACCCGTACCTGGGGCTCGCGTTCAAGGCGGCGTACCTGGCGCGGAACCGCCAGAAGTCGTACGTGAGCGCCTGCGGCGGCGTGAATCCCGGCAGGTCGGTGGCATACACCGCGAGCGCCCAGCGCCCGAGCAACGTCGCCAGGGGCGTGCGGGTCACCGCGACTACGTTCGCCTCGCCGGTGTTGGTGGTCTGCACCAGCCGCCTCAGCACCGGAGCACCGAACCGGTCCGCTACGTAACGGATGAAGAGCCACGCGCCGCCACGCTCTTCGAGGGTCCCGGTAGACGACTCGGTAACCACCGCATTCGCACTCGGATCCTTCAGGTAGAGGAACGCGTCATACAGGTTGCCGACCAGGAACTGATCGGCGGCCGAGGTGTTGTTCAAGCTGTCGTAGTGCAGCCCGCCCAGCTCCTCGGCCAGGTGCGACAGCGCCTCGTTGAGCCACAGCACCTCGGTGTCCCCGTTCCGTATCAGCGCGTGCTGGTTGAACGAGATCATGTGCTGGAACTCGTGGATGAACGTCGACGGCAGCAGGGCCTTCACCGTGGCCACGCTGCGCGCGCAACGCGTGCTCGGCGGCGAAAGCTCCGGCAGGAACCCGTAGATGACCTCGCCATTGTTGTACAGGGTGCGCGTGCTCGGGAAGATATCGGCGCCGAGGAAGAACCCGACGATGAACGATTCATCGCACTCCGGCTTCGGCACCAGCCCGTTCACCGTCTTGGTGAGGAGCACGATCACCACGCCGTTGGCGTCCACGTCCGACTCCGCACCGAACGCGGCGCTGTCAATCGGATAGAGGACGTCGTCGAACTGCTGGCCGAGTTGGGCGATGTCGCTCGAGCTGAGACCGTTGGCCGGCGCGCTATCGTCCACGAAGATGGCCGCGTGCACGCCTACGTAGCTCGCGGTCGCTGGGACGTTATCGAACGTGGCGCACCCGGTCGCGTCGAGGCTCGCGCAGACCTTGAAGGTGCGCTGGGAACCCACGGTCGGAGGTGGAGCCGGGGCCGGCGGCGCGGCCGCCGCCCGGACGCCCGATGCGCGGCCCGCCCGAACGAGCTCAGAGTCCCAGCGCCGCAGCGCGTCGTGGAACCGGGCTCGAGGGTCGGCCGGCTGGAACACCCGATCGGCAAGGAGCGCCGGCTGCTCGCTGAACTCGGCGCTTCCCATGGTGAAGCCGGCGCTCACGCCGGAAGTCCCGGTGGCGAACTGGCCGACCACCAGGTACTGCGCCCCCGCCGCGGCGGCCGCCGGGAAGCGGACCCTCCCGCTCACCTGCGAGCCTGCGAGCAGCGCGTACTCCGTTGCGCCCAGCGACACTTCGGCGCTCACCGGCGGCGGCTGGGTCACGTCTCCGCGGCCGCCGCACGCGGCCAGCACCGCCACAGCCGAGCCCGCCATCCCGCCGCGAAAAACCCTGACAACGCTCAAGTTCCGCACCCACGACCTCCTGAAGGTTGGACTACGCTCGCGGGGCGTCGCGACGGTGTCAAGGACATCCGTCACATTGCTTTGACAGCCCCCAGCCGCGCCGCTAGCTTGCGCCAAGCGATGCCCTTCGTACACCTCCATACCCATTCCGAATACTCGCTGCTCGACGGCGCCAACCGTATCTCCGACCTCGTGGCGCGCGTCAAGGAGCTCGGGATGGACAGCCTCGCGCTCACCGACCACGGCAACATCTTCGGCGCCTGGACCTTCCACGAGCAGGCGCGGGCCGCCGGCATCCGGCCAATCCTCGGCTTCGAGGCGTACGTCGCGTTCGGCTCGCGGCACGCCCGGGAGAAACAGCCCGACGCCCCCGGCAATTACAGCCATCTCGTGCTCCTCGCCAGCAACCGCGACGGCTACCGCAACCTCGTCCGTCTGACGTCCATCGGCTTCCTCGAAGGCTACTATCGCCGCCCGCGCATCGACCGTGAAACATTGGAGAGATACTCCGATGGCCTGGTCTGCCTGTCGGCGTGCCTCACCGGCGAGGTCGCGCTCTGGCTGCGCCAGGGCCGGATCGACCAGGCGCGCGAGTCCGCGGAGTGGCACGCCCGGCTCTTCGGCGAGGGCAACTACTGGCTCGAGGTCCAGAACCATGGCATCGCCGACGAGGCGCTCGTCCAGGAGGGCGTGTTCCGGCTCGCGCAGGAGCTGGGCCTCGGAGTCGTGGCCACCAACGACGCCCACTACCTGAGACGCGAGGACGCCCCCGCGCACGACGTCCTCCTTGCCATCGGGACCGGCAAGGACCTGAACGATCCCAAACGCTTCCGCTTCGAGGGGACCGAGAGCTACCTGAAGTCGGAAGAGGAGATGCGGCGGGTCTTCCCGGCGCGTGACGAGCTCTTCTCCGACACCCAGCGCATCGCCGACCGCTGCGAGTTCGATTTCGAGAAGCGCTTCTTCCTGCCCGAGTTCCCGCTCCCGGCGGGGACGTCCAGTGCGGACGAGCTGCTGGTGCGCCTGGCCACCGAGGGTGCGCACCGCAGGTACCGCTCCCCGCTCGCCGCTCCCGTGCAGGAACGCCTCGACTACGAGTTGGGCGTCATCACCAAGGTGGGCTACTCGGGCTACTTCCTGATCGTCGCCGACTTCATCCGCGAAGCGCGCGCCCGGGACATCCCGGTCGGTCCCGGCCGTGGCTCGGCCGCCGGCTCGCTCGTCTCGTACTCCCTCGGCATCACCAACGTGGACCCGCTGAAGTTCGACCTGCTGTTCGAGCGGTTCCTCAATCCTGAGCGCATCTCGCCGCCGGACATCGACGTGGACTTCTGCGAGGAGCGGCGCGGCGAGATCATCGAGTACGTCCGCGAGCGGTACGGCCGCCAGTCGGTCGGCCAGATCGTGACCTTCGGGACGATGAAGGCCCGCGCCGCGGTGAAGGACGTCGCGCGCGTCCTCGGCATCCCTCCGGGCGAGGCCGACCGGCTCACCAAGCTCATCCCGTTCAACCCGGGACAGCCCGCGGTGACGCTGCCCGAAGCGATCGAGATGGTGGGCGAGCTGAAGGAGCTGGTGCGGCAGAACCCGATGTACCAGAAGCTGGTCGGGTACGCCAGCGCTATCGAAGGGCTCGCGCGACACATCTCCGTGCACGCCGCCGGCATCGTCATCGCTCCGGGGCCGCTTACCGACTACGTGCCGGTGTGCACGATGCCCGGCCGTGGCACCGGCTCCGGCGCCGCCGCCGACGCCATCATCACGCAGTACGACATGGTCGGTCTCGAGAAGATCGGCATGTTGAAGATGGACTTCCTCGGGCTCACCACGCTCACCGTGCTCCGGCGCGCCAGCCTCACCATCCGGGACCGCCACGGCGTCATGCTGGACCTGGACACCCTGCCGCTCGACGACCCTGAGGCCTACCGGCTGCTGCGCGAGGGACGGACCGCCGGCGTCTTCCAGTTCGAGTCGAGTCTCGCCACGGACGCGCTGGTGCGAATGCGGTGCGACCGGTTCGACGACCTCGTAGCCACCAACGCGCTAGTGCGCCCCGGGCCGCTCGACAGCGGCATGCACCTGGTCTACATCCGGCGCAAGCGCGGCGAGGAGCCGGTCCGCTACGCGCTCCCCGAGCTCGAGGGGATCCTGTCGCCCACCTACGGCGTCATCGTCTATCAGGAACAGCTGATGCGGATCGCCAACGTCCTCGCGGGCTACTCGCTCGCCGAGGCCGACGTGCTCCGCAAGGCCGTGGGGAAGAAGAAGCAGGAGATGATCGACGAGGAGCTCGGCCGCTTCGTGAATCGCTGTGTGGAGCTGGGCCACAAGAAGAAGGTGGTCGAGGACATCGCGGCCCAGATCAAGACCTTCGGTCGGTACGGCTTCAACAAGTCGCACTCCGTCGCCTATTCCATCGTCTCCTATCAAACGGCGTGGCTCAAAGCGCACTACCCAGCCGAGTTCATGGCGGCGATACTCTCCTCCGCCATCGGCGACACCAAGGCGGTCGTCAAGTACATCGCCGCGTGCCGGGAGATGGACATCGAGGTGCTGCCGCCCGACGTGAACGAGTCGGGGTGGCACTTCACCGTCGTGGGCGACCGCCGCATCCGGTTCGGGCTCGGCGCCATCCGGAACGTCGGGCGCGGCGCCGCCGACTCGATCCTGGCCGCCCGCGGGCAGGGACCCTTCACGACGCTCGACGATTTCGTCTCGCGGATCGACCTGCGCCTGAGCAACAAACGGGTGCTCGAGGCGCTCGTCGCCTCCGGCGCCGGCGACGGCCTGGGCGGCCACCGCGCCCAGCTTTTCGAGGCGCTCGACGCCGTGGTCGCGGAGGCCAGCCTCCGCCAGGCTGAGACCGCGGCCGGTCAGGGGACCCTGTTCGGCGGCGAGGCCAGGGACTCGGGGCCACTGGCCCACCCGCCCCGGCCCCTCCCGCTGGTCCGGGAGTGGACGGAGGCCGAGCGGCTTGCGCGGGAAAAGGAATTGGTGGGATTCTTCGTCTCCGGACACCCGCTCAACCGGTTCACGGCCGAGGTCGCCCTCTTCGGCAGCCACACCACCGCCGACCTGGGCCAGTGGAGGGAGGGCCCGGTCCAGGTCGCCGCGGTCGTCACGGCGGTACGCCGGCAGACGGCGAAGAAGACCGGCGCCGAGTGGGCGAAGCTGACGATCGAGGACTTCCACGGCGCGGCGGAGTGCCTCGCCTTCCCCGAGGCCTGGAAGAAACTCTCGGGGGTGATCGTGCCGGACGGCGCCTACCTCTTCACCGGTGGCTACTCCCTGCGGGACCGCGGCGAGGAGGACGCTCCGTTCATCGTGGAGAGCGTCGAGCCCCTGGTCGGGCTGCGGAACAGCGGGCGCGTGGCGCTCGCCCTGCGCTGGGGCGCGAAGAGCCGCCTGGCGGCGGACGCGGGCCGCGCCATCGCCGCGGTGTGCGCGGCGCACCCCGGCTCCGCGCCGGTGCTGGTGGAGTTCAGTGACGACAACGGCGGCGAGTCGTCGGCGCGCTTCCGGGCGCGCGGGCTGCGCGTCGCCCTCGACGATGACCTCATCCGTGCGCTGCGCGAACTGCTCGGCGCCGAAGGGGTCGCACTCGTGAAGGCGGGGTGAACTGATGGCCGCAGCGTTCGCGCTGGAGTTCGAGAAGCCCATCGCCGAACTGGAGCGCCAGATCGAGGAGCTCCGGCGTTTGGCCACCCAGCGCAACCTCGACGTGGGGCGGGAGATAGCGCCCCTCGAGCGGAAGCTGGCCGACCTGCGACAGGAGATCTACGGCAACTTGACGCCCTTCCAGCGGGTGCAGGTGGCGCGCCATCCGCGGCGTCCCTACGCGCTCGACTACCTCAACACCGTCTTCGGCGACTTCTTCGAGCTGCACGGCGACCGGCTCTTCCGCGACGACCCGGCGATCGTCGCCGGCGCCGCGCGGCTGGGCGGCCGGAGCGTGGTGGTGATCGGCCAGCAGAAAGGCCGCGACACCAAGGAGAACCTGAAGCGCAACTTCGGCATGCCCCACCCGGAGGGCTACCGCAAGTCGATGCGCCTGATGAAGCTGGCCGAACGGTTCCGGATGCCGGTGATCACGCTCATCGACACGCCCGGCGCGTATCCGGGCCTCGGCGCGGAAGAGCGCGGCCAAGCGGAAGCCATCGCCAGCAGCCTGGAGCTGATGGCGACCCTGCGCGTCCCGATCGTCGCGGCGGTCATCGGCGAGGGCGGCTCCGGCGGCGCGCTCGCCCTCGGCGTGGCCGACCGGGTGCTGATGTTCGAGAACTCCGTATACTCCGTGATCTCGCCCGAAGGGTGCGCCGCGATCCTGTGGAAGGACGCCACGCAGCGCGAGCGCGCCGCGGAGGCGCTCAAGCTCACCGCGCCCGACCTCCTCGCGCTCGGCCTGATAGACGCGATCATCCCCGAGCCCCCGGGCGGCGCGCACACCGACCCGGATGGCGCGGCCGCGGCTCTCAGCGAGGCCCTCGCGCGCCACCTCAGCGACCTCGATAGCCTATCCCCGGACGACCTGGTCCGCCGCCGGAGCCAGAAGTTCCTCCAGATGGGGAAGTTCGAGGAGAGTTGAGCGTGCCCCAGCTGGTCGAAGTGAAGTTCAAGGGCAATCGTAAGGCCTTCTTCGAATGGCACGAGCCCGAGCCGCTGCGTGCGGCGGAGCCGGTCGTCGTCGAGTCCGAGCGCGGCGTGGATTTCGGCCTCGTGTCGGCCACGGGGAAGACGGCGGAGCTCAAGTGCGAGCGCTGCACCGGATGCGCGCTGGGCGGCGAGCGCGGCGAGCGCGGCGAGTCCCACGCCAAGCGACCGCCGGAGCCCACGCGCCGCGTCATCCGCCGCGCGAACCCCGCCGACCGGCGCACCGCGGACGACCTGCGCCGCTCGGAGGACGACGCCCGCCGCAAGGTCCGCGAGCGGGTCACCGCGCTCAACCTCACGATGAAAGTCTCCGACACCGAGTGGCAGTGGGACCGCAACAAGCTCACCATCTACTTCACGGCGGATAAACGCGTCGACTTCCGCGGGCTGGTACGCGAGCTCGCGTCGCACTTCCGAACCCGCATCGAGCTGCGCCAGATCGGCGTTCGCGACGAAGCGGCCCGCCTCTCCGGCATCGGACGGTGCGGGCGCGAGCTCTGCTCGGCGAGTTGGCTACCCGAGCTGCGCCCCATCGGCCTGCAGATCGCCAAGGACCAGCGGCTCAGCCTCAACCCGACGCAGATCTCCGGGCCCTGCGGCCGGCTCCTCTGCTGCCTGCGATTCGAGCATGAATTCTACGTGCAGCAGCGCAAGCGGTTCCCCAAGGAGGGCAAGGTCCTCCAGACCGCGCGGGGGAACGAGAAGGTGGCGGCGATCGACATCTTCCGCGAAACCGTCACGCTGCGGGCCGAGGACGGCAGCCCGCGCACCGTCGCGCTGGCGGACCTGAAGCAGGAGGTCGAGCGCGGAGGCGCTACGGCCGCCGCGCAACCGGCCGTTGCTCCGATGGAGAGCGTGGATACGGCTGCGCAAGCCCTGGCTGGCGAGGCGAGGCCGAGCGAGCAGGCGCCCGGGCAGGACGCATCGAGGCCCGATCGCCGGCGGCGGCGCGGAAGGCGGCGCCGCCGCCCGTGAGCCGCTTCTACCTCACCACGGCGATCGACTACGCGAACGGTGATCCGCACCTTGGCCACGCCTACGAGAAGCTCGGCGCCGACGCGATCGCCCGGTACCGCCGCCTCCGCGGCGACGACGTCCACTTCCTCATCGGCATGGACGAGCACGGCCAGAAGGTCGCTCAGGCCGCGGCCGACGGTGGCGTCACGCCCCAGCAGCTCGTGGACCGCATCGCGGTGAAGTTCGAGGACACCTGGCGGAGCCTCGGGATCTCCAACGACCAGTTCATCCGCACCACCACACCCGCCCACCAGAACGGGGTCCGCTCCCTCATCGACCGGATCTTCGCCCGCAACCCGGACGACCTCTATGAGAAGGAATACGAGGGCTGGTATTGCGTGGGGTGCGAGCTGTTCAAGCGCGACGACGAGATCGAGAACGGAAAATGCGTCCTCCACCAGACGCGCACGCTCGAGTGGACCAAGGAACGCAACTGGTTCTTCCGGCTCACGAGATACCAGGGGTTCCTGAGGCGGCTGCTCGAAGGCCGGCCGCAGTTCCTCCAGCCCGAGAGCCGGCGCAACGAGATCCTCGCGCTCCTCGGCCGGGGATTGGAAGACGTCTCCATCAGCCGGGCACGCCTCTCGTGGGCGATCCCCTTCCCTCGGCCGCTCAGCAACGGCGAGCAGCAGGGCACCTGGGTCTGGTTCGACGCGCTGCCCAATTACCTCACCGCCACCGGCTTCCCGGAGGCCGGATACGAAGCCCGGTGGCCGGCGCAACTGCATGTGATCGGAAAGGACATCACGCGCCTCCACTGCGTCGTCTGGCCGGCCTACCTCGAGGCCGCCGGGCTCCCGCTTCCCGAGCGCGTGTGGGCGCACGGCTTCGCCTACTTCAAGGGGGAGCGCTTCAGCAAGTCGGCCGGCGTGACCCTCCACCTCGACGAGGCGATCGCCCGCTACGGAAGCGACGCCTTTCGCTACTTCCTGCTGCGCGAGATCCCCTTCGATGCCGACGGCAGCTTCACGTGGGAGCGCTTCGACAAGCGCTATACCGCGGACCTCGCCGACGCTTTCGGCAACCTGGCTTCACGGGTGCTGGCGATGCTCGACCGCTATCGCGGCGGAACGGTGCCCAACTCGGGCGCGGCCGGCCCACTCGACCACGCGGCGGCGGCGTGCGTCGCGCGCTATGTCGCCGCGATGGACGGTCTACTCCTGCACCGCGGCGCGCAGGCGGCATGGGACCTGGTGAGCGAGGCGAACGGATTCGTCGAGCGCCAAGCGCCGTGGGCCCTGGCCAAGGCCGGCGACGGCGCCGCGCTGGACGCCACGCTCGCCGCGCTGGCGCGCGCGCTGGTTCGCATCGCCGTGCTCGCGTCACCGTTCGTGCCGGCCGCCGCGACGGCGCTTCTGGACGCGCTCGGACTCGCCACGGCTCCCGATTCCAGACCGTGGTCCTGGACCTGGATCGAACAGCCTCCCATCGCGTCGGTGCAGACCCGCAGGATCGCCCCGTTGTTCCCCAAACTGGAGCGCGCCGCAACGTAGCGTAAACGAGTACGAGCCAATCGGTTACTGACATGCCAAATCAGCGGTTGACAGGGCGTCGACCCGAGGGCTAAGATACCCGGTCCGTTTCTTGCTTTCCCGTAGGTTCGCAGTGCTCGCTCAGGCTGCTTCAACACGTCGGCTCTTCTGGCTCGGAGCGTGGATGGCCAATCGCCGCTGGACGGTCCTTCTCGTGCCACACGACTCCGGGGGAACCAGGTCCGTCTCCGTTTCGGTGACGCTCTTGAAGCTCCTCGGTGGCGTGGCGACCGTGATTGTGGCGACCGTCCTCGCGGCCACCTTCGGCGTGGTCTCGCACACCGTCGACCTCACGCACAGCCGCCAGCTCGAGCGCGCCAACCAGGTGCTCGCGGGTGAGATCGAACGGCTCGACGAGCGCGTGACGACGCTTTCTGACACGCTCTCGCGCATTTCGCAACGCGACCGTGAAGTGCGGTTGGTGGCCGGCCTCGAGCCGCTCGATCCGGACGTGCGTCGCGCCGGCATCGGCGGACCGTCGGGCGCGTGGCCGGAGCGGGAGCGCCTGCTCGACGAGGGCGGCGTGGTGGGCCGCGACGCGTTCCGCGTGCACGCCGATCTGGACGCGCTGATCCGCCGCGCCAACGTCCTCGCGTCGTCGTTCCGCGAGGCGTCCGAGAGCCTGTCGTCGCACGTGCAGCAGCTCTCTGCCACGCCCAGCATCATGCCCACGACGGGGTTCCTCACCAGCAACTTCTCGCTGATGCGGTACCACCCCATCCTGCACTTCAGCCGGCCCCACGAGGGGATCGACATCACCGCGGCGTACGGCTCGCTGATCATCGCGCCAGCCGCGGGACGCGTCGTAAAGGTGGGCTGGGAAAACGGCTACGGGCTCTCGGTCTCCGTGGATCACGGGTACGGCGTCCAGACCCGGTTCGCGCACATGTCGCGCACCGCGGTGTCGGTCGGCCAGGCGGTGCGCCGCGGCGACCGGCTCGGCTACGTCGGCAGCACGGGGCTGTCGACGGGCCCGCACCTTCACTACGAGGTGCTGGTCAACGGCAGGGCGACGGACCCGCTTCGGTTCATAATGCCCGACGCCATCGCGGACTGAGCAGGTGGCGGTAGGCAGGCGGCGGTAGGGTTGCAGAGTTGCGGAGTTGCAGCGGTCTACAGCAAACAGGCGGCAGAGATTCCCTGCCGCCTGAATCGCTTCTGCACCCCGTCTCCTGTTTCCCTGCTCACCGCTGCAACCCTGCAACCCTGCAACTCTACCGAAGTTCTGATTCCTTCCAACTAGCGCGCCGGCGGAGCCGGCGCCGTCAAGTTCACTCTCGGCGCCTCCCGCGCCCCCGGCGCCGTCACCTCGAAGTACTCGCGCGCGCCCTTCCCGATCACCTTCGCCGTCAGCAGCTGCGGGAACTTCCGGATGTACCCGTTGTACTCCTGCACCGAGTTGTTGTAGTCCTGGCGCGACGTCGCGATGCGGTTCTCCGTGCCCTCAAGCTGGTCCTGGAGCGCCCGGAAGTTCTCGTTCGACTTGAGCTCCGGGTACGCCTCCGAGATCGCGAGCAGCCGGCCCAGCGCGCTGGTGAGTCCCTGGTTGGCCTCCGCCATCTGCCCCAGGTTCCCGCTCTGCACCGCACCGCCCAGACGCGCCCGCGCGTCCGCCACCGCGCCGAAGACCGTCTGCTCCTGCTGCGCGAACCCGCGCACCGTCTCCACCAGGTTCGGCACCAGGTCCGCGCGCCTCTGGAGCTGAACCTCGATCTGGCTCTTGAACGAGTTCACCTGCTCGTCCAGCGTCTGGATCCTGTTGTAGCCGCAGCCCGACAGGACCACGGCTGCCACCGCGAGAATAACGCGCTTCATGCCTTCTCCTCTGTGTTCGGAGTGACCAAGCCCGGTCCGTGTCGGGCCGCGGAATCATGACGGACGCGGAACCCGAGCTGTTTCGCCGCGCTCATGCCCCACCCTCAATCTCGATCCCGTCCACGTACGCGGCAAGCCGCTCGGCCGCCTGTAGGTAGCGCCCCGCCACCGGGTCGAACGCCGTCAGCGCGGGCACCCGGCGGCTCCCCAGCCGAAGCAACACCCAGTCGAGCGCAACGGCGTCGAACCCGGCCACCGCGGACGTCTCCGCGACCAAGCCCGCGGGGTCGCCGGGCGGCGTGCGGCCCGCCAGTCTGAGCGCCGCGCGGAACAGGACCAAGAACGTGCCCGCCGAGCCGGCCAGCAACCGCTCCAGCGCCTTGCCGCTGGGCGCCGCCGCGGCGTACTCCGCCCGGAGCCGGAGCAGCTTGCCGCGCACCTCGCGCTCCAGCTGGCGCCTCAAGTCGGCACGCGTGGTCTGGAGCCCGGCGAACGGGTCGCGTCCGGCGAGCAGCGTGTGCGCACCGCGCATGTCCTCGATCTCGATCGGGAAGACGTCGGCGGAGGCATGCCACTCCGTTTCCGCGAAGATCAGGGGTGCGGTGCCCTTCGCCTTTGCCCACTCGGCAACCGCCCCCGCGATCGGCCGTAACAGGCCGGCTGAGGCATCCTTCGCGATGATGAGCAGGTTCGGCTCGACCCCGGGCGCGGGATGCGCCTCCGCGTGACCGAAGAACGCCACCGAAACGAGGTTCGTCCCGAGGGCATCCGCGATCTGCCGGGCGACAGCCTCCGGCTTCACCTGGCGCGATTGCCCGAACCAACCCGCCATCAGAACCTCCCCGAGGCGCCGCCGCCGCTGAAACCGCCTCCGCCTCCGAACCCGCCGAACCCGCCGCCCCCGAACCCGCCGCCACCCCAGCCCCCGCCCCCTCCGCCTCGCCGGCCTCCGCTCAGCACGGAACCCCAGAGCAGCGCGCTCATGATGCCTCCCCCGCGTCCCCCACGGCCCCCACGGCCCCCACGGCCCGCCAGAACGAAGATCAGGATGAGGAGAATGATGGGCCAGGGAGGCACCCAGCCTCGCGGCCGCCGGCCTCCATCAGCCGGTGGCTGGACTCGGACGCCGCCCTCGAGCCGGAAGCCGAATTCGCGCGCATACGCCTCTGCCAGCACGCTCACACCCAGCGCCAGTCCCGCTCCGTAACTACCCGTTGCGACCGCCTCCTGGCCGATGGCGTCGCGTATCCTGCCGGAGAGGGCATCGGTGACGAACCCTTCAGCGCCGGTCCCGGTGGAGATGGCCAGCTCCGACTGCCCGTCGCCCGGGCGCGCCCCCGGCTTCAGCAGCACGACCACGCCGGCGTTCCGGCCCCGGTCGCCGGCGCCGCCGCGCGCGCCCACTCGCCACTGCCTCCCGATGTCGCGCGCGACGTCGCTCGCCGGGCGGCCCCCGAGGTCACGCATCGTCACCACGACGATCTCACCGCC
>JAUYOW010000056.1 GCA_030697825.1 Gemmatimonadales bacterium
TCGAGCGCGCGGAGCGCTTCCCGCACGACAGCGGGTTGGGTACAGCTGCCGCCCAACCAGCCGTGGAACGCGCCGCCCGGCGTGATCAGCGCGGTATCACCAACCCGCGCCGCGCTGGGTGGCTCGCGGCGGACCACGGTCGCCAGCGCGAACGCCTCACCCCGTTGGGACAGCTCGGCCGCGAACCGCAGGAGGTCCGCACGCATTGTCGCCTCGTCTCGATGATAGCGGAGAGGCTATCCCTTCAAGCTTAAGATGTCAACGCGGACCGACTCAGGGTGTGCTAGGAGCCCGACAGCATCCTCTCCGCCATCCGCACGTCGTCCCGGCTCCCGATGTAGAGCGGCGAGCGCTGGTGCAGCTCCGTGGGCACGATGTCGAGGATGGCCTGCGTACCGTCGGACGCGTAGCCGCCCGCCTGCTCGCAGATGAACGCCAGCGGGGCGCACTCGTAGAGCAGACGGAGCTTGCCCGTGGGCGCCTTCTTGTCCGCCGGATAGCAGAACACGCCGCCCGCGATGAGGTTCCGGTGGAAGTCCGCCACCAGCGAGCCGATGTAGCGGCAGTTCTTCGCCTCTCCACCGTTGTCGTCGAGGCCCTTGTATCGCTTGATCAGCGCCTGGACCTTCGGGTCCCAGCGCGGGAAGTAACTCTCGTTCACGCTGTAGTACTTCCCGACTGCCGGCGTCGTGATGTCCGGATGCGAGAGCAGGAACTCCCCGATCGTGGGGTCGAACGTGAAGCCGTGCACTCCGTGGCCGGTCGTGTATACCATCATCGTGCTCGAGCCGTACAGCACGTACCCGGCCGCAACCTGAGTTCTCCCGGGCTGGAGGCAGTCCACCAGGGAGCCCGGACCGTCGCCCGGCGTCACCCGACTGTGGATCGAGAAGATCGTGCCGATGGAGACGTTGACGTCTATGTTGGAGGAGCCGTCGAGCGGGTCGTAGAGAATCGTGTACTTGCCGCTGGGATAGCCGTCGGGAATGAGGATGGGCTGTTCGTCCTCCTCGGAAGCCAGCACGCACACGCGCCCGGTATGGAGCAACGCGTGCTGCATCGTGGCCTCGGCGAACTCGTCGAGCTTCTGCACCACCTCGCCCTGCACGTTCACTACCTTGGTCGAGCCAAGGATGTCCGCCAGGCCCGCCATCCGGACGTGGCCGTTGATGATCTTGGCCGCCAGGCCGACGTCGTACAGCAGGTTGGACAGCGCCCCGGTCGCCTCGGGGTGCATCCGCTCCTGGTCCATGATGTGCCGCTCAATCGTGACGACGTGTTCCAGCTTGGACTTCACCGCGGCTCCCGCGTGAGCATGAAAGAGGTGTCGCGCCCGATCCCGGTTCTCAAAGTGACGATCTGTCCATCGGTCTCGACTGCGATCTCGCCAAGGTGGTCGGTACGATAGATCGCGCAGCCCGATGCTGCGAGGCCCGTCAAGATGCCACGATCCGGATGCCCATAGTTGTTCCGGCCCACCGAGATCACGCAGAGCGCGGGGCGCAACTCGGCAAGCCACGAAGCCCCGCTCGCGGTGCGACTCCCGTGGTGACCGACCTTGAGGAGCGTCACCGCACCGATCGTGCCGCCCCGGGCGGCTTCCATGGGCAGACCGGCATCGCCCGTGAAGAGAGCGCGAAAGCCGCCGTACTCAACCGACAGCACGACCGAATTCTCGTTCGCCGGGAGTCGCAGCTCCATCCAGGCGCTGTCCGGGTGCCACACCCTGAGCGTGACTCCGTCGATCTCGATCCGGTCGCCGGCCCGGGCGCGGCGCCATCTCGCGTGCGCGCCGACGACGTCCCCCAACCATTCGCGGTACAGCGGCCGAGGATCGGCTTCGCCCGGCTCCAGCGCCAGTTCCGCGGGGACCGTCCGAAGCACGGCAGGCAGCCCCCCCAGGTGGTCCGCATCGCCGTGCGAGGCCACGACCACCGCGATCCGTCGAACTCCGTGTCGCCGCAGGAACGGCGCGACGATTCGTGCACCAGCGTCGAAGTCCGGCCGCCTCGGCCCGCCGTCAATGACGATCCACCGCCCAGCGGGGGTCCGGATCGCCGCGGCGTCGCCCTGCCCCACGCTCAGAAAATGTAGCGCCAGTCGGCCGTCGCCGTCACCCGACGCCGTGGCCGGCGGCACGGTCCACCAGATGGCCGCGGTGAAGGCGACCGTGCCGGCGAGGGTCAGACGACCAAACAGCGGGGCTAGCGCGCCAACGGGCCCGCGGGCGGGCAGGCGGGCCGGCTGGCGCGCCGGGGACCCGTGCCCCGTGCCTGGCCTCAGCACGACCCAGGCGATGGCGGCGAGCGTGAGCGCAGCCAGGACCCGGCGATCGAACTCGATGGTCGCGAGCGGGAGGTCACCCGCGAGTCTGGTCACCCACTCGAGCAGGTCGAGGCAGAGACCAGCCGCGGCCGCCGGCGCCGTCGCAAGCGCGTGCAGCCCGGGAACGGACTCGAGCCCGAGTGCGAGCGCGATGGCCGGGATGACGAGGGCGGCGAGGGGCACCGCGGCGATGTTCGCGACCAGCGCGGCCGGCGCCATCGTGCCGAAGACCAAGACGCTGACTGGCGCCGTGGCGAGCACCGCCCCCAGCGATACGAACACCGGCTGCGCCAGGCGGAGCCACTTTCGTTCGTGCAGCACTTCGGCGCTGCGCGAGTTCCTGCTCCACCACGCCGCCGCGGCGCCGCAACCCCAGACACCCGTGAACGAGAGCCAGGGGCCGGCCTCGAACACGGAGAGAGGATCCATCGCCACGACGACCACAGCGGTGGCAGCGAGCGCGGCGTTGGGGACCGGCGGGCGCTGCCGCACCCGCGCCCAGCACCAGAGCGCCACGAACGCCGCGGAGCGCACGGCGGGAGCGGGATAGCCGAGCATCCAAACGTAGCCGGCGACAAGGAACGTGCCCGCGACCAGGGCCGGAGCCGGTGGCACCCGCGCCGCGCGCAACAGGAGAACGAGCACGGCGGCGAGGATGCCCACGTGGAAACCGGATATCGAGAGCAGGTGCGCCAAACCGGCGCGTGCGTATCGCTGGCGCAAGTCAACCGGCAGGTCGTTGCTGGCGGTGACGGTGAGCGCGGCGGCAAGCTTTCCGCGCTCCCGACCGAAGAGCAAGGCGAGCCGGCGCTCGGCGCCGAGGCGGAGGCGGGGACGAAGGGATAGCGGCAGGGCGACTGGCCGGACGCTCTCCGCAAGGAGCCGGCCCGCACGCTCGGGGCGGGTGGGGAGAAACATCGGGCCGCGATTCCGGTCCCGCTGCCACCTGCCGACCACCGCCAGCGCGGTTTCGTACCCAGGCGCGCCGGCCCGCCGGCCCGCCGGCACGTCGGCTCTCGCCGCCGCGCCCGGCATTATGATCGCGATCTGACCGCCGCACGACGCAGGCTCCATCACCCGGAATGGGGTCGGCCGCCCCGCCTCGGGGAGATCGAGCGGCTCTACGATCAGCGCGAGTCGCGCGCCATCGCGCCAGCGCACGCGGCAGTCCGCCTCGGCGCGCACCCGCGCCGCCCCGCCCCAGACCCCGCCGGCCGCCGCCGCCGCGAACCACACCGCCGGCTTCGGCAGCCGACGCCATGCCAGGGCCGAGCCCGCCGCGAGAACCGGCGCGAGCGCCCACGCCGCCCACGAAAACGCAAGGCCGGCGACGTCGCCGGCCACGAATCCCAGTGCAACCAGGACGATGGCCGGCATCTCAGCGCCGACCTCCGCCCGCCTGGCCCCGGATCAGCTCATCGCCGCGGGCTTCCTTCCGCAGCGGGGCGAAGCGCCTACCGTCTCGAACCCCTCCATGAGGGCGATGGCGACGTCGGCGCGGCTCTGATCCGCGTTCATCTCCAGCTCGGAGAGTACCTGGCCCCTGAGCGTGACGACGTAGTGCGCGGGCAGCCGGTTCAAGGCGTAGACCATCACGTCCTCCCGGCACAAGTCGCAGTTGCACGGGTCCGGCGCGCTGGGCAGGAGCTCGACGTACACCCGCTTCACGATGTCTTCCATTACGTTCCTCATGCCACCACCACTCCCAGCCTTGGTGACGCCACCACCGCCGAGAATGTAGCACCGGTCGTGCCGGTGAGGCGAACGTTCCGGTACGTCCCGATCCATGATTCCGGCCCGTCCAGCATCGCCACGCGGCTGTGCCGGGTGCGCGCCTGAAGCTGCCCGCCGCGTCGCGCCACCTGCTCCACCAGAGCCTCGTGGGTCGTGCCGACGACCGCCGCGTTCCGGGCCCGCGATATCCGCCGCACCTCGTCGATGACCCGCACCAGACGCTCCGCCGCGGCTTCGTCCGGCACGGCGTGAGGCAGCTTGAGCGCGGGCGTCCCCTCGCGCGGGCTGAACTTGAAGGTGAACGCGTTGTCGAACCCGACCTCGCGCACCAACGTGAGCGTCTCCTCGAACTCGTCGTCGGTCTCGCCGGGGAAACCGACGATGATGTCCGTCGTGATGGCGAGGTCGGGGATGGCGGCCCGCAGGCGCTCGACGACCTGGAGATACTCCTCGCGGGAGTAGCGTCGCAACATCCGCTTGAGCACCCGTGAGCTTCCGCTCTGCGCCGGCAGGTGTACGTGCTCGCACACGGCCCCGACCTCCGCCATGGCCGCGATGACGCGGTCCGAGAAGTCGTTGGGGTGTGGGCTGGTGAACCGCACGCGGCGAATCCCGTCCACGGCGCCGACTGCGCGGAGCAGGTCCGCGAAGTCGTGCTCGCCGTCGTGATACGAGTTGACCGTCTGGCCAAGGAGCGTCACCTCCGTCACGCCGTGCGAAACGAGGCCCTCCGCCTCGCGCACGACGTCGGCCAATCTACGGCTCCGCTCCGGTCCCCTCGTGTACGGAACTATGCAGAACGTGCACCTATAATTGCAGCCGCGCTGGACGGTGATGAACGCGCTGGCCGCCGTCCGGCGCTCCGGGACCACGTCCTCGTAGTGCTCGGTGGAGACGAACGCCGTCTCGGAGGCCCGCTCCCCTTCCCTGGCGCGGCGGATGAGCTGCGGCAGCTGGCGATACCCGTCCGGCCCCACCACGAAGTCCACGTGCGGGGCTCTGGCGAGCAGCCTTTCCCCGAGCCGCTGCGCCATGCACCCCACCACCCCGAGGACGTCACCCGCCCGCTTGTCGCGCTTCAGCTCGCCCACCCGCCCGAACACGCGCTGCTCGGCGTGATCGCGGACGGCGCAGGTATTCACGATTACGATTTCGGCCTCAGCCGGAGACTCCGCGCGCGCATAACCTTCGCGCACCAGGACCCCGGCCATAAGCTCGGAGTCAGCCACGTTCATCTGGCAGCCGTAGGTCTCGATGAAGAAGCGCGGTGCGATCACGCCGACTCGGCCCTCAAGGAGTTCCCGCTCTGCAACAGGCGCCCCGTAACGCGACCGCGGCCCAGCGCCCAGGGCGCGTCGGCCGGAATCTGCACCGTGAGGTAGTCCTCCGTCAGGGCGTCCCGCAGGCCTGCCCGCCTCGCCTCGAGCACCAGGTCAGCCTGCCCGCCGATGCGCGAGGCGCGGTGCGCGGCCGCCTTCCTGGCCGCCAGCGCGCGCAACTCCGCGCTCCGCCCGCGCACCACGTCCGGCGCCGGCGGCGCGCCGAGGCGCGGGGCCGCGGATCCATCCCGCGGCGAGTAGGGGAAGACGTGCAGGTAGGTGAACGGCAGCGCCTCGACCAGCCCGACCGTCGCACGGTGGTCCGAGTCGGTCTCGCCCGGGAAGCCGACGATGACGTCGGCGCCGAGGCCGAGCGGATGAACGCGCTCCGACAGCCGCTCCACCCGGCGGCGATACTCGTCCTTCGTGTACCAGTGCCGGCCCATCCGTTTCAGCACCACGTCGCTGCCCGACTGGAGCGGAGCATGAAGGTGAGGTGCGAGGCGGCCGGGCGACTCGAGCATCAGGCGCTCCATCAGGTCGTCCAACTCGGTCGCCTCGACGGACGACAGCCGGAAGCGCACCAGCGGCACCCGTTCGATAAGCAGCGCGGCGAGGCGCGACAGGGTAATCTCGTCGTCGCGGTCACTCCCGTACGCGCCGATGTGCACGCCCGTCAGAACGATCTCCGCATGGCGCTGCGCGAGCGCGAGAGCTTCTTCTACTATGGCTTCGGAATCGCGGGAGCGGTGGTCGCCGCGGGCCAGCGTGGTCGCGCAGAAGGTGCAATGCTCGTCGCATCCGTCCTGGACCTTGAGCCAGGCGCGGGAGGAGTCGCTGAAGCCCCGCAGCACGCCGGCCGCCGCACCGCTGGCGCCCAGCGCCTCAGCCACGCGCTCCGGGTCCGCGCCGCCCACCACGGCCGTGACGCCGGGCAGCGCCGCGATCCGCCCCTCATCCAGTGCCGCCGCGCAGCCCATCACGACCGTGCGCAGCCCCGGCCGCTGCCGCGCGATGCGCCGCACGAAGCCGCGCAGCTTCGCCTCGGCGACGTGCGTCACGGTACACGAGTTCACTACCGCGGCGTCCGCCTCTTCGGCGGTCCCCACGATCCGGCATCCCGCGTCCTCGAGACGCTGGCGCACGACTTCCGTATCGTACTGGTTCGCTTTGCAGCCGAAGGTGTGCAGCAGGACGTTCACGGCCGGACGGTAAGCCCCAAGAATGCGGTGGTGAAGCTCTCCGACAGCGCGCCCGCGGCGCGCGTGCCTTTCTCTACGCCCGCGTCGAGCGTGGTGCGGCCGCCCGCCAGGGCGAGGCCGAAGCCTCCGCTGAACGCGTGCTCACCAAGAGCGGCTCCGCCTACCGGGAACGGCAGCTGCCGCCACCGGTAGCCGAGGCGCAAGGGGATGCGCGACGACCCGAGCCTGATCGCTTCGACGTCCACCCCCGCCCCGACGCTCCAGACGCTGCGCGAGCGCGCCTCGCCCGCCGCGACGAGGTCGTCCGCGGCGCGGCTCCAGGTCGCGTATCCCACGCTCGAAGCCAGGACGAAACCGGGCGCCGGGGTGTAGTGCGCACCGAAGCCAAGCTCGACCGGGAGCGCGACCGTGGCGCGCGCGCCGGAACTGCTCTTCGCCTTGAGGCCGCTGTTGATCCGCAGGGTTCCCCCCACCTGGAGGTTGGGCCGCGCCGTGAGGACCGCGCCCAGCGAAAGACCGAAGCCGCTGAAGTCGGTGACCGCGACGTCACGGAAGCCCTGATACGTGGCGTCGTCGAACTCGCGCGTTACTTCGAGCCGCGTGGACCCGGTGAGCGCGTGAACGCCCGCCCCCACCGCCAGCGTGGGCGACAGGCGGTAGGCGGCCGCGAAGCGCAGATCCGACACGCCTCCGATCGACTTCGACTGGTCGGTGACCTGCACCGACGAGTCTCGCAGCGGGAGCGTGTCCACTCCGCTCACGCTCCAGGTGCGGTCGAGGTAGTCCGAGATCGCGACGCCGAGGTACAGGCGCTGCCCCACCACCGTGGCGAACCCTACCAGCGGAAAGCGGGTCGAGGTGAGCGAGGCCTCGCCCGTGCCGGAGTCGAACCGGCGCCGCGACGGAGAGCCTACGGCCCAGCCGGAGACGCCGCGCCGGCGCGCGAGTGCCGCGGGATTCGACCCGCCCTCCGGATCGAAGAGCGCGAAGCCGCCGCCGGCCGAAGCGGACTGCGCCGAATGTGGCCGGCCGAGGATGCCGAGCCCCCGGATGCCGAAAACGGAGTCATCGGCGGCGAGCGGGCGTGCGCCGAGGGCGAGGGCGCCAAGCGTCAGCGAACTCGCGAAGAGACGGCGCATCACGGCACTCCGAAGGCGTACGGCTTCACGTACGTGACGCGCAGGTGCGGTGCCAGGAGGGCGCCGGCGGTCCGTGACGCGATGGACACTTCACCGAGGGTGCCGCCCTCCGGCGTGACGCGCAGCAGGATGGAGCGCGGCAGCGAGTCTCCCGCCGCGGCCCAGAAACGAAGCATCCGCGCCACCTCGAGCGAGATCTGGGCGGTGTCGCCGACCGTCACCCGCGCCTTGCCATAGAGCAGAGTGTCCGTGTGGGTGATCGACTTCCCGCCGAAGTCGCGCACCAGCGGCCGCGCCTCAAGGTCGAACGACTCACCAGGCCGTCCGGTCGCCGGGCGCGTCTGGCTCAGCACCAGCGTGGCGCGCACCACGGTGCTCGAGTCGAGCAGGAACCGGGGGATCGAGAACCGCATGACCGACCGCGCCGAGGGCAGATTGCCGACCAGCAGGCTCGCTCCCGGCGTCGCGGCCGCGGGGCTGGCGACGAAGGTGTCGAACCGCGGCGCCAGGTTGAAGGTGTGCCGCAGCGTGTCCGTGGCCGTGGGTCCGTGCACGAAGTACTTGAGCCGAAGCGATGCGCCGGACTCCACCGAGCTCACGGTCACCGCGGTAAGGGTGTCGGCGCGGAACCCCACGCCGATCCCGATGGCCCCCGAGTCCGAGGAGAACGGCTCGACTCCGGCCGGCGAGAGGAACTTGTGGTGAAGAGCGACCACCGGAAGAGAGTCCCCGGCCGAGAGCGGAACGGAGTCGATGAGCATGGAATCGGCGAAGTACGCGTCCATCGAAGCGAAGGTCGCCGTCGAATCCACCGAAGCCGGCAGGCGATACAGGAGCATCCTGAGGTTCTTCACCGCCGGGTCGCGCGCGATTCGGAGATCCAAGGTGACGCTGTCCACCGCGCCGATGGTCACGCCCGCAGTGTCGCTCGCGACCGGGAACCGGGCGGGCCGGAAGAACCGGAGCAGCACTCTACCCTGGAGCGAATCGAGATCGGCGGCCACGAGGATGGTGCCTTCTGACGGCGTCACGAAGCCGCGGACGCTGACGTCGCTCGTGTCCACGCCGAAGAGCGTCGTGTCCGAGACCTGCACCTGGCTGGACGGACAGAGCGCCGGGCACTGCCCCGGCGCCGCGATGTTCTCCCGGCACGACAGCACGGCCAGGACGGCGGCGGCCGCGAGCGCCCTAGTGCAGGCGGGTGTTCTTGCCATTTGCGTCGAAGCTGTCCACGATCGCCATGATAACCGCGTCCACCGGGCGATCCTTGGTAGCAGGCGTCTGCCGCGCCGACGAGCCCGATGCATACAACACCGTTTCCCCGGCCCCCGAGCCAACCGCGTCCACCGCCACCACGTAGCCCCCTTCGGGCTTGAGGTCGAGCGTGAGGTTCTCCACCACTAGCAGCTTGGCGCCCTCGAGCGAGCCGTCCTTGCGCGTCGCCACGACCGATCCGATGACCCGGCCCAGCTTCATGCGTCCTCCATGAAATCGGCGCCCGTGAAGGCGTCGGGCAGCAGCTCATCGAGCCGCCACGTCTTCCGCCCCCCCTTCGCGCCGACCGAGATGACCTCGAGGTCGGTGCCGAACTCCGCCAGCAGCTGGCGGCAAAGGCCGCAGGGCGCCACCGGCTCGTCCGCGTCGCTCGCCACAGCGATGCGCGTGAACTTTCGGTGCCCGGCAGCCACCGCCGTCACGAACGCCGTCCGCTCCGCGCAGATCGTGCCGCCGTACGACGCGTTCTCCACGTTGCACCCGGCGAACACCGTGCCGTCCACCGCCTCCAGCGCCGCCCCGACGTGGAACTTGGAGTAGGGGCAGTAGGCGCGCTCCCGAGCCTTCTGGGCCGTGGCGATCAGCGCGTCGGTCAACGGGCCTCCGGGGGAGCAGGGAGCGGGGAGCGGTACCTCGCAGTGCCGGCCGCGCGAGCGCGTCGCCGCGACTGGCAGCCAAAGGTACCGCTCCCCGCTCCCCGCTCCCTAGTCAACAATGTCTCCCAGAAAACTCTTCCCCGCGGCCAACGGCCCCACCCCGAAATACTCAGCCGCAGTCTGCCCCAGATCCGCAAACGTCCCTCTCGACCCAAGATCCACCGGCGCAATCTTCGGCCCGAACACAACCAGCGGCACATTCTCCCGCGAATGGTCCGTGGACGGCGTCGTCGGATCGTTGCCATGATCCGCCGTCAGGACGAACACATCCTCCTCCCTCACGAGCGGCAGTACCTGGCCCAGCCACGCGTCCAGCTCGATCAAGCCCCTATGGAACCCCGCAACGTCGTTCCGGTGCCCCCAGTTCTGGTCGAACTCGATCACGTTCACGAAGACGAGCCCGGAATCTACCTGGAGCAGTGCCTCCCGAATAAGCCGGTAGGCGTCCGCGTTGGTCGGCGGGTGCGTGCTGGTCAGGTTCCGCGCCGCGAACAGGTCGTCCACTTTCCCGATCCCGTGCCGCGGAATGCCCCGCTCCGCCAGGAGGTCCAGCAGCGTCGTCCCCACCGGCTCGATCGAGAAATCCTTGCGATTGGCGGTGCGCGCGAACCCACCCGGCTTGCCGACGAACGGCCGCGCGATCACTCGCGCCGTCGCGGGCTCACCCGCGAGCATCGCACGGGCCTTGGCGCACGCCCCGTACAGCTCCGCGAGCGGGACCTTCTCTTCATGCGCGGCCACCTGGAAGACCGAGTCGGCGGACGTGTAGACGATCCAGTCACCCGTCTCGAGGTGCCGGCCGCCGAACTCGTCAATGATCGCCGTGCCCGACGCGGCCTTGTTGCCGATGATGCCGCGACCCGTCACGCGCGAGAACTCGGCGAGTAGGTCCGCGGGAAAACCGCGCGGATAGGTCGCGAACGGTCGCTCCAGGAGCACTCCGCAGATCTCCCAATGCCCGGTGATGCTGTCCTTGCCGGCACTCACCGGTCGCATGATGCCGTGCGCGGCGCGCGGCGCTGCAGCACGCGTCACGCCCGCGATGGGACGGACGTTGCCGAGGCCCAGGCCTTCGAGCACCGGGAGCGTGAGCCCACCCACCGCCTGCGCGACGTTGCCAAGGGTGTCGCTGCCGGTGTCGCCGTAGGTCGCGGCGTCGTGCGCTTCGCCGCAGCCCAGTCCGTCGAGGACGATGAGGAAGAAGCGCCTCACCGGTAGCGGCGCTCCACCCGCGCGCCGATGCGCGTGAGCACCTCGTAGCTGATGGTGCCCGCGGCGGTCGCCATCTCGTCCAGCGTGATCTCCTCCTCGCCGTCCTTGCCGATGAGTATCGCCACGGCCCCCTCTTCGGGAGCCCACTCGCCCGACCACGCCATCGTCGTGTCCATAGTCACCCGGCCCGCGATCGGCAGCCGCCGCCCCGAGATCAGCACCGCTCCCACGTTCGAGAGCTTGTGATCCACGCCGTCCGCGTAGCCCGCCGCGATGGCGCTGAGGCTGATGCGAGTACGCGCCGTGAAGGTAGCGCCGTAGCTCACGGTCATCCCGGCCTCGCGCCACTCGACGCCGCTGACCCGGGCGCGCCACGTGACAACGGGCTGCGGGCGCTGGACGCCGGCCAGGCCGCCATAGAGGAAGATGCCCGGCCGGACCAGGTCGGCGGCAACCTCTGGAAAGCCGAGCGCAGCGGCGCTGTTGGCGGCGTGCACGATCGCCGGCCGGCGCGGCAGGCTCGCCAGCGCGCCCTGGAACCGCTGCCACTGCTCTTTCACAGACGCCGGATCGCTCTGGGCGGAATGGAAGTGGGTGAAGACGCCCTCCAGGCCCGCCGCGTCACTGAACTCCCGCGACCGCTCCGCGAAAGCTTCCCACCAGATCCCGCCGCGGCCCATGCCCGTGTCCACCTGAACGTGGAAGGGCTGGTCCCCGGCCAGCGCGCGCCACGCGCGCACCTGCGCGACGCCGTCCAGCGCGGGCGTGAGATCGTGTTTGGCGACATCCGCGAGCGCCTCGGTGACAGGGGTGAAAACAACGATGCGGCGGGTGATCCCCGCGGCGCGCAGCTCGGCGCCCTCTTCTGGCGTGGCGACGCCGTAGCCCCACGGGTCGAGCGATTCGAGCGCGCGTGCCACGGGCGCTGCGCCGAGGCCGTAGGCATTGGCCTTCACCATCGGCAGCAGGCGCGCGCCCGCCGCGCGGGTCGCCACCGTCTTTGCGTTGGACACCAGCGCGCCCAAGTCCACTTCGATCCAGGTGCGGGCCGGGTCCGTCAGATTGCTCTCGGGTCGCAAAGTGAGTAGCGTACCCGGGAAGGGGGCTAAATGCAAGGAGAATCGGGGTTTGGCGATGTGCTGGACCTGGTCCGGGACCTCAGGAAGCGGTGCGATTTCGACCGGGCGCTGACGCTCGACACGCTCCGACCCTACCTCCGCGAAGAGGTGGCCGAGCTGGAGGACGCCATAGACCACGGCGACCAAGCGAAGATCATGGGCGAGCTGGGCGACCTGCTGCTACACTGCGCCTTCCAGGTGGTGCTCGCCGAAGAGCGCGGCGCATTTGATATATCAAGTGTCACCCAACGGCTCGTCACGAAGATGAAGGCGCGCCACCCGCATCTTTACGCCCACGGTGAGAAGCCGCGCTGGGAGCGGATGAAGGTTGAGGAGCGGAAGAGAGAGGCTGAGATGAGCGGGGAGTTAGGGGAGAAAGGGGAGAAAGGGGAGAAAAGGGGTGGAATTCTCGGGCGTCTGCCGCCCTCGCTGCCCGAGCTGGAGCGGGCGTTCCGTTACCAGGAGCGGGCGGCGTCGGTCGGCTTCGACTGGAACGATGTGATGGGTCCGCTCGACAAGCTCGAAGAGGAGGTGCGCGAGGCGCGCGTGCATCCGGCCGAGGAGATTGGCGACGTGCTGTTCGCGGCGGTGAACGTGGCGCGAAAGGCGGGCGTGCACCCCGTCATCGCGCTGCGGGACGCGACTGCGAAGTTCGTTAGGCGGGTCGACGCGCTCGAAACGATGGCGGCCGAGCGCGGGGTCGAACTGGGCCGGGTGGAGCTGGAGGTGCTAGACGGGCTCTGGGATGAAGTCAAGAAAGGGGAGTGAAAGGGGGCTCTGTTTGCTGGCATGTTCCCGAGGGGCCTCGATG
>JAUYOW010000057.1 GCA_030697825.1 Gemmatimonadales bacterium
CCACGACCGCCGGCTCTCCTCCTCCCATTCCAGGCCGACGACCAGCTTCGCGGTCGCGGGGAAGCGCGCCGTGTGGGCGAATCGGCAGTGCGTCAGGAACCCGCGAGGGGCCTTGAAGTGCACCCGGCTCGCGTTGTCGAAGCGCCGCGCCAGCTCCTCCAGCATCGGCCGCACGATCTCGCGATGGATCGGATCGACGTCGGCCTCCACCCGCGTGTGCGCCTGCTCCCGCTCGCGCATCGCCCGCTCGTTGTCGGCGGACCGCCGCTCCACTGCTGCCTGCGCATCGTCCAGCCGTTGGCTGAGCCGCGTCGCGAAGGCGTCGAGTACGTCTTGCATCAGACTGCTCCTTTCAGTTCCCGGCCGTGAAGGACCAGCCCATGCCGTCGCGCATGCGCGTCGCGCCGGCCGGGATGTCGTCCATCATCGTCATGCTGCCACCGCCCATCTGCCCGCCCATCCCGTCGTCGTGCATGGTCGCGCGCATCATCACGCTGTCGCGCAGGTGCGCGAAGTACCCGGTGCCGGCGCGCATGAGGGAGTCGGGGACGAACATCATCTGGCGGTACCCGTCGCCGAACATCATGCGCCCGGGCACGGCTTCCCCAGTGCTGTCGGCCATGTGCAACGTGAAGCGGTTGAGGCAGGACGCCGAATCCACCGGCATGTCGAACCACATGCGGATCGTGTCCCCCCGTGATACGTTCGCCGCGTTCGGTGCTGGGGCCACGGACACGGACGCCGAGCCCGGCGCCAGGTCGGGTCCCGAGTTGTCGGAGCACGCCGCCGCCACTGCGGCGGCGGCCACGGTAAGGAGCAGGCCGCGCAAGATCATCCTCCTGGAGTCCAATTGAGTGCGCTTCGGGCAGTTGCCCGCGCGACGTTCTTCGCGGATCCATCCATGTGACCTCCCGGGCCCACCATGGGGCCCTCGCGCTCAGCTCAGTGACGGTGCGGTGGCGTGCGAGGCGGCGTAGGTGACGCCGGTCGTCGCGGGTCGGCCTCGACGGCCCTGCGCTGCGTCGGGCGCAGCACGTCGCGCGCCGATTGCGCGGCGTTAAGGGGCGTGAGCCGTCCGGCTTGGGCCGAGTCGCGGAGCGCCCCAAGCGCCGCGACCTGCTCCGCCGTCAGCTCGAGCGCGGCGGCCTGTGCCAGCAGTCGCGCGGGCGCGTACCGCTCGTACACCCGCTCAGAGGCGGACCCACTCGGCTCGTAGCTCCCGGTGTGGAGCACCGGCCCGGCGCACGCGGAGGCGAAGAAAACCGTGGCCGCGAGTGTCGCACGACGCATGGTCCGCATGCACCCGTCGAGTACGTGTTGCATCAGACTGCTCCTTTCCATAAGAGCGCACGGCGGCCACAGGCACCCCGGCTCGCCGGGACTTCTTCACAGCCATCAGGAACCCGAGCCCCTTACGGCCGCCGCGGACGGTAGGGGCCGGCTTAGTGCTCTTCGCGGTCGTGCCCCTCGCCGGAGCGCGCGCCCTGCTGGCGTTGCCACGCGTCAACCTGGCGGCGCTGCGCCTCCGTGAGCACCGATCTAGCCTCGAGCGCCACGCGCAGCTCGGCCCGATGCATCAGGCCCATCGCGGCGTGCATGCTCTCGAAGTGCGCGACGACCGACGACGGATCCGGAGCGGACGCGTTGAGCGCCTCCTGAAACATCCGGCCGTGTTGATCGGCCGAGGCCCGGGCGCCGTCGCGCTCGGGACGGGCGGCCTCCTGGATCTGCGCGAGACGCGCCTCCTGGTCTTGCGTCAGACCCAGGTCCCGCTTGCGCTCGAGCAGGCGCGGCGGCGTGTACGCCATGACCCGCGACATCGCCCCCATCATCTCCATCATCGACTCCATCCCGGCCATGCCCATGGCGTCGTGGCCACGCTGCATCCCCGGCTGGGCGGAGGGCGGGCGCTGGGTAGCCTGGCGCTGCGCGCTGTCCGCGTGATGGGCGTGCTGCGCGGCTAAGGGCGTCGCGCCGATAGCGAGAGCGGCCAGGCTGAGAACGATGCGGTTCATGATGAGACTCCTTGGGTCGAGCGTTGAGGTTTCAGGCGCCGAAGCGCGGGTCGATGGCCGCATAGGTCACTCCGCGGGCGTGGCCGGAACGGCCGCCGGCATCCGCCGCAGCTCGGCCTTCCGCCACATCAGGTAAATGGCCGGAATCACGACGAGCGTGAGCACGGTCGAGCTGACCATCCCGCCGATCATCGGCGCGGCGATGCGCCGCATCACCGTCCCCCCGGCACCGCTGCCCCACATGATGGGGAGGAGGCCGGCCATGATGGCCAGGACCGTCATCATCTTGGGTCTGAGCCGATCGGCCGCCCCCTCGACGATGGCCTCGTGGAGCCGGGACGGCGTCATCGGCGCCTGGTGGCGGAAGTGCTCGTAGGCGATGTCGAGGTAGATCAGCATGACGACTCCGGTCTCTGCCGCGACGCCGAACAGCGCGATGAACCCGACGGCGACGGCCACGCTGAGGTTGTAGCCCAGCGCCCAGATGAACCAGATCCCGCCCACCAGCGAAAACGGCAACGAGAGCAGCACGATGGCCAGGTCGCGCATGTTCTTGAAGTTCATGTACAGCAGCACCACGATGATGAGCAGCGTGAGCGGCACGACGATCTTGAGCTTCGCCACGGCCCGCTCCATGAACTCGTACTGACCACTCCACCGCAGGGTGTAGCCGGGCGGCAGCACCACCGAGCGCTCGACCGCGGCCTTGGCGTCCCGCACGTAGCTGCCGATATCGCTTCCGGCCATGTCCACCTGCACCCAGGAGGTGAGGAAGGCGTCCTCGGTCTTGACCAGCATCGGCGCGTTCACGAGCCGCACCGTGGCCAGCTGCTCGAGCGGCACCTGCACCGTGCGGCCGCCGCCGCCCATCCCGGCGTCGCCCGTGGGCGGCATGGGCCCGCCGCCGGCATCGGGCGCCGCCGCGCCCGCCCCGCCCGACGCCGAGCCGAGCGCCACCGGAATGAGCACCCGCCGCAGCGCGTTCGGGGAATCGCGCAGGTCCCGCGCGTAGCGCACGTTGACGCTGAAACGCTCCCGCCCCTCGACCGTCGTCGTCGCCTGCATCCCGCCGATCGCCGAGATGATGGTGCGCTGCACGTCGGCCACGTTGAGTCCGTAGCGGGCCGCCTGCTCGCGGTTCACCTCGATATCGAGGTAGGAGCCCGAGACCGCGCGCTCGGCGAAGACGCTCCGCGTCCCCGGGACCATCACCACCGCCGCCTCGATCTCCTTGCCGATCCGCTCCAGCTCGCGCAGGTCGGGGCCGAAGATCTTGATCCCGACCGGCGTCCGGATGCCGGTGGCGAGCATGTCGATCCGGCCGCGGATGGGCTGCGTCCACGCGTTCGTGTAGCCCGTCGTACGCGCGGCCGAGTCCAGCTCCGCGACCAGCCGCTCGCGCGTCATGCCACGGCGCCACTGGTGGTGCGGCTTGAGCACCACGACGGTCTCGATCATGTCGAGCTGCGCGGGGTCGGTCGCCGTGTTCGCGCGGCCCACCTTCCCGAACACGCTCGCCACCTCGGGGAAGGTCGCCAGGATCGAGTCCTGGTACTGCGACGCCTGCCGCGCCGCCGTGATGGAAGCCCCGGGCACCGTCGTCGGCATGAACAGCAGCGTGCCCTCGTCCAGGGGCGGCATGAACTCCGACCCGAGGCGCGAGGCGGGCCACACCGTCGCCGCCAGCACCACGGCGCACCCTCCCACGGTCTTCCACGGGTGCCGTAGCACCACCAGGAGCGCCGGCCGGTACAGCCACATCAGCCAGCGGTTGACGGGATTGGACTGCTCCGGCTTGATCCGGCCGCGGATCAGGTAGCCCATCGCGACCGGCACGACCGTGATGGCGAGGAGCGCGGACGACGCCATCGCGAACGTCTTCGTGTACGCGAGCGGCTTGAATAGCCGCCCCTCCTGCGCCTCCAGGGTGAAGACCGGCAGGAACGACACCGTGATGACCAGCAGCGAGAAGAAGAGCGCCGGCCCGACCTCGCCCGCGGCCTCCCGCACGATCTCCCATCGCCGCTCGCCCTTGACGTGCTCCGAGCCCCCCGCGCGCTCGAGGTGCTTGTGCATGTTCTCGATCATGACGACGGCCGCGTCGATCATCGCGCCGATGGCGATGGCGATGCCGCCGAGGCTCATGATGTCCGCCGAGATCCCCATCCAGCGCATGACGATCAGGCTCATCATCACGCCCAGCGGCAGGGTGAGGATCGCGACCAGCGACGACCTCAGGTGCAGCAGGAAGACCACGCACACGGCGGCGACGACCAGCGATTCCTCGGTGAGCTTCTCCTTCAGCGTCTCGATGGCGCGGTGGATGAGGTCGGACCGGTCGTACACCGGCACGACGCGGACGCCCTCGGGGAGCCCGCCTTGGGCCTCGGCGAGGCGCTCCTTCACCCGCTCGATGGTGGTGAGCGCGTTCTCCCCGAAGCGCATCACGACGATGCCGCCCACCGCCTCGCCCCGACCGTTCCAGTCGGCGGCGCCGCGCCGGATCTCCGGCCCCAACTGCACGTTGGCGACGTCGCGCACCCGGATCGGCGTCCCGCCGGCGGTCGTTCCGACGACCGCGTTCTCCAGGTCGGGGATGCCCCTGGCGTAGCCCAGCGCACGGATCATGTACTCGCGCCCGGAGACCTCGAGCACGCGGGCGCCCGTTTCGACGTTGGCGCCCTGCACGGCCTCCATCACGCGGGTGATGGGGATGTTGAAGGCCTGGAGGCGGACCGGATCCACCTCAACCTGATATTGCTTCTCGTATCCACCGACGGACGCGACCTCGGAGACACCCGGGACCGCGGTCAGCAGGTAGCGGAGGTACCAGTCCTGGAGCGCCCGCAGCTCGTAGAGCGAGTGCCGGTCGCTGGTCAGGACGTACTGGTAGACCCAGCCAAGTCCGGTGGCGTCGGGACCGACGACCGGGCTGGCGCTCGCGGGCAGCCGGCCGCGCAGTCCGTTGAGGTACTCGAGCACGCGCGAGCGCGCCCAGTACAGATCCGTCCCGTCGTCGAAGATCACGTACACCAGGCTCATGCCGAAGAAGGAGAAGCCGCGCACCGTCTTGGCCCCCGGCACCTTCAGCATCTGCGTCGTGATCGGGTAGGTGACCTGGTCCTCGACGATCTGCGGGGCCTGCTCGGGATAATCGGTTTGCACGATCACCTGGACGTCGGTGAGATCGGGCAGCGCGTCGAGCGGGATGGTGCGGATGGCCCACAGCCCCGCGGCACCGATGAAGATGACGGCGAGACCGACGAGGAAGCGGTTCCGCGTGGACCAGTCGATGATGGCGCGAAGCATCGGTCCCCCTAGTGCCCGTTGCGGGCCGGACGCGGCGCCGCTCGGCGACCGCCCCCGCTGCCACCACCCATGTCCATGCCGGCCATAGCCGCCAGCGCCGCGCCGAGATTCGACTCGGCGTCCAGCAGGAAGGCTGCCGCGCCGACCACGCGCTCCCCGGCCCTCAGCCCCCTCAGAACCTCGACCAGGGAATCCGTCTCGAACCCCAGGGTCACCAGCCGCGGGACGAAGCGTCCCGCCGAGTCCTCCACGAAGACCAGCTGCCGGTCACCAGTCACGAGGGCCGCCTGGCGGGGGATGACAACGCCTCGCGCCCTGAGCGGCGCCCGGATGCGCACGGTGCCGAACAACCCCGGACGCATGCGCCCCGCGGGGTTCGACAACTCGATTCGCACGCGGCCCGTGCGAGAGACCGGGTCCACCGTCGGGTAGAGGTAGGCCACCCGTCCCCGCAGGACTTCGCCTGGGTACGCGTCGAGCGACACGTCCGCGGACAGTCCGACGCGGACCGCCGAGAGATCGTTCTCGAAGACGTCGGCCTCGAGCCACACCGTGCTGAGGTCCGCGATCTGCAGGAGCGGCGTGCCCGCCATGATCGCCTGGCCCTGCACCACATTCTTCTGAAGCACCACGCCGTTCACCGGCGCGCGCAGCGTCATGGTCCGGCGGACCGCCCCGCTGCGCTCAAGCTCCGCGATCTGGTCGGCGCTGATGTCCCAGTACTCGAGCCGGCGACGGGACGCCGCCACGAGCGAATCGGCGTTCTGGGCCGCCTCGCTCGAGGGCGCCGCGCCGAGGGAACCACGCAGTCGCACCGCCAGCAGCAACTCCTGCTGGGCGGCGACCAGCATCGGGCTGTACAGCTCGAACAGCGGCTCGCCCTGCCGCACCGCCCGGCCCGTGAAATCCACGTAGAGCCGCTCGACGAACCCATCCACCTTGGTCGTGACGGTCCGCGACGCCGTTTCGGCGGGCGTCACGCGGCCCACCAGGCGCACCTCGCGCACCAGCTCCCGCGACTCGGCCGTGACCACCACGATACCGAGTCGGGAGCGCTCCTCGGCGGACACGGCGACTCCCTGGGTGGCGCTGTCCGCCGCGGCGAGTCCGCTGTCCCTGGCGGCCACGCCCGTGTCGGCCTGGGAACTGTGGTTCTCGGCTTCGGCTCGGTCGCGGCCGCATCCCGTCGCGAAGAGGACGGGGAGCAGCGCCGCAAGAGCAAGGATCTCGGTTCTCATGGTCGTCCCCTACTGGTTCGCTGCCGGCGCGGCGAACGGCCGCCCGATCAAGCGGTCAATCTCGGCCACCGCGGTTCCGTACATCGCCTCGTAGCGGTGGAGGTCGTGCTGGTAGGTGAGCAACGCCATTTGCGCGTCGAGCACCGTGGGGAAATCCACTCGCCCGACTCGGTAGGCGGAGAGCGCCGCTTCGTAGGCGGCGACCGCCTGCGGGCTGAGGCTCCCGGCGTACAGCGCCACCTGGCGCCGGGCCGTTTCCGCCTCCTGGTACGCGGTGGCGAGCATGCTGCGCACCTCCAGGCGCATGGCGCGCAGCATCTCCTCGGAGGCGTTGCGCATCGCGCGCGCCTCGTCCCGCATCCGGAACTGGCGGGAGCGCGCGAACACCGGCACGCTCACCCCCACCATCAGGGACAGCATGTCGTTGTCACCGACCCGCTGGCCGTACCCAATGCCCAGATCGAGGTCGGGATAGATCATCCGGCGAATCGCCGTCTCGTTGGTGCGAGCACCCTCCACACCCGCGCGCCCGGCCGCGATCTCCGGGTTGCCCGTATCGGCCAGCGCGACCAACGAGTCGAAGGGGGGGAGCGGCGGGGTCTCGAGCGGGAGGGTCGCCGCGCCGTGCCCCTCGTGACCGGGCGGCGCGGGCAGAACGAGCGGCGCCTCACCGGGTCGTCCGAGCAGCGCGTTGAAAGCCGAGGCAGCAGCGAACCGCTGCAGGCGCATTTCGATGATCTCCTGCTGCATGCGCGTGACGGCCACCTGGGCGCGCACCACGTCCGACTGCACCGTGCTGCCGACCGTGTACATCGTCGTGGCCACATTCGAGAGCTCGCGCACGACGGCGAGGGTGCGATCCATGATCTCCAGCGCGCGATCGGCGTGGTACACGTCCCAGTAGCGCGCCCGGACGTAGCGCTCGACGGATAGCATCAGCGCGTCGCGCTGGCTCGCCACCCGCACGCTGTCGAAGCGCGCGACGGTGCG
>JAUYOW010000058.1 GCA_030697825.1 Gemmatimonadales bacterium
TCAGCAGCTCTTACGAGCTGCTGCTGCGCCTCACCTGGGTGGCGATCCTCTACGGCAAGCTCGACGTGGACTTCGCGGTCACCGGCGGGGTGCACACGGCGAAGGACGTGTTGAAGGCGATGATGGCCGGCGCGAACGTGGCGATGTTGACTTCGGCGCTGCTCAAGCATGGCATCGAGCACCTCCGCGTCGTGAGGCGGGATGTCGTGGAATGGATGGAGGCTCACGAGTACGAGAGCGTCGCGCAGATGCGCGGCAGCATGAGCCAGCAGGCAATCGCGAACCCGGGCGCTTACGAGCGCGGGAACTACCTCAGGGTCTTGAGCTCGTTCGCCCTGCGCTGAGTCTGCCGCGGTTGACGGCGATGCCCTCGAGGTGGATCTTCGACCGGCACTTCGCCACGACGTCAGGAGCACCACGATGAAACGCCGGGACTTCATTGGGCGCGCCGCAGCGGGCGCCGCGATCGCTACGCGCGTGTCCGGGGGGGCCGCCCCGCACCGCGAGCCGCCGCAGGGCGGGTTCGCCCTCGAAGAAGTATCGGTCGCCGACCTGCAGCAGCAGATGACCGCGGGCCGCACCACCGCCCGCCGGCTGGTGGACCAGTACGCCGCGCGCATCGAGTGGCTCGACCGCCGAGGGCCGCTCCTCGGCCACGTGCTCGAGATCAACCCCGACGCGCGCGAAATCGCAGATCAGATGGACCAGGAGCGCCGGGCCGGTCACGTGCGCAGCCCCATGCACGGCATCCCGGTTCTCATCAAGGACAACATCGCCACCCTCGACCGGATGGAAACGACGGCGGGCTCCTACGCGCTGGTGGGCGCCAGGCCGCCGCGCGACTCGTTCATCGCCCGGAAGCTCCGCGAGGCCGGCGCCGTCATCCTGGGCAAGACCAACCTGAGCGAATGGGCCAACTTCCGGTCCTCGCGCTCGGTCAGCGGGTGGAGCGGGCGCGGCGGGCAGTGCCGCAACCCCTACGCGCTCGACCGGACGCCGTCGGGATCGAGCTCAGGCTCCGGCGTCGCGGTGGCGGCCAGCTCCTGTGCCGTGGCCATCGGCACGGAGACGTCGGGCTCTATCATCTCGCCCGCGAGCGCCTGCGGCGTCGTGGGCGTGAAGCCAACCGTCGGCCTCATCAGCCGCGCGGGTGTCATCCCCATCGCGCACAGCCAGGACACCGCGGGCCCGATGGCGCGCACTGTCACCGACGCGGCGGCGCTCCTGACGGTGCTGGCGGGCAGCGACCCGGCCGACGAGGTCACGGCCGAGGCGGACGCTCGCAAGAGCGATTACACCCGGGCGCTGGACGCGGACGGGCTGCGCGGTGCGCGGCTGGGCGTGCTGCGCGGCATGAACACCGAGCCCAGGCTCCTCGCCCGGTACGACGCGGCGATCGCGGTGCTGCGCCAGCGTGGGGCGGAGATCGTGGACCCGGTGACGATCGCGACGCAGCAGCAGCTCACCAGCGGCGGCGACCTGCTCCAGTACGAGTTCAAGGCGGACCTGGAGCGCTACCTCGCCGAATGGGCGCCGACCGCGTCGGTGCGCACCCTCGACGATCTCATCGCCTTCAACCGGCGCGAGGCGGCGCGCGAGATGCCGTACTTCCAGCAGGAGACGTTCGAAGCGTCCGCCCGCAGGGGCCCGTTGACCACGCCGGAGTACGTGGAGCTGAAGGAGCGGCTCCAGCGGCTGGCGCGCGCCGAAGGGATCGACGCCACGATGGACACCAACCGGCTCGACGCGCTGGTGGCGGTGAGCGCCGGGGCCGCCCGGCACATCGACCTGGTGAGCGGCGATGGGGGCGGCGGTGGCGGCGCGCCCAGCGGCACCGGCATCGCCGCGACCGCCGGCTACCCGCACGTCACCGTCCCGATGGGGTACATCCACGGGCTGCCGGTCGGGTTGTCGTTCTTCGGGCGGGCGTGGAGCGAGTCACTGCTGCTCAAGTTCGCGTTCGCGTATGAGCAGGCGTCGCGGGCGCGGCATGCTCCCGTGTTCGCCGCCACGGCGTCGGTGCCCTGGGACGGTCGCGGGATCTGACCGCGCACGCGCTTGCTGAGCGCCTTCCGCGCGCGGGCAGGCGCAGACCAGGGATGCCGGAGCCTTTCGAACGGGTTGACGGGTATGGAGAGGAGGCCTCAACTCAGATCCGCCTCCCCCCTTCCTGTCAGGTCAGGTGAAAGTCGCGATGCCGGTCATCGATGTCCGTCGGACCGTCGGTCGCGCCTGCAGTGTTAGGCGTTGCCGCCCGCAAAGTCGGGTCCCGCGACGGCAACGGCCGGGAAGGTGCGCAGCACCTGCCGGTCCCAGGTGACCAGCGGGACCTGCAGCTCCTGGGCCAAGGCAACGTACTCACAGTCGTAGGCCGAGCAACTCGACTCGGCCGCCAGCTGAAGGACCGCATCACCCCGAACGGTGTACTCGCGGCCGGCCAACAGCCGCTCCGCCAGTTCGTGCACTGCCGCGGCGTCCGCCACCCGCAGTTTCCGCCGGCGCATGTAGCCGGCGAGGATGCTCCGGAACTCACTGCGCCACAGGACCGGGGCGGCCCACACCGGATCACGCCGGAAGGCGCGCTCGGCATCCTCTGCCTCCGGGCCTCCGAGCAGCAGGTAGGCCAGAAGGTTGCTGTCCGCAACGATCATGCCCGGCCTGCGGTCTT
>JAUYOW010000059.1 GCA_030697825.1 Gemmatimonadales bacterium
CACGAACTCGCTCGAGATCACCTCGAACACCAAGGTGCTCCGATTCGTGAACCTGCCGGCCCAGGCGAACATCCGGATCTACAGCGCGAGCGGGATCCTGGTGAATATCGTGAGCCACAACGATCCGGGCGGCGGCGGCGAGGCGACTTGGAACCTGCGCAACCGTAACAACCAGTTCGTCGCCAGCGGCGTGTACTTCTATCACGTCGAGACGCCGGACGGCCGAGAGAAGATCGGTCGCTTCACCGTCGTGAACTTTGCCCAATAGTCAAACCGGCCAGGGCCGGGGCCTCGCCCCGGCCCATGCGGAGGTTAGCATGCGCAACTTTTCTGTCGTGATCGGCGCCGCAGTGGTCATCGCCGCGATGGCGTCCAGCACGGGCGCGCTGGCCCAGGGGCCGGTGCGGCAAATCCCTTCGGACAACACGGCTTACGGCACCACCGCCGCGGAATTCCTGCTGTTCCCGGCCGGCGCCCGCGGAGCGGCGCTCGGCGGGAGCTTCGCCGCCCTGACGTCCGATGTCTCCGCGGTCTTCTTCAACCCCGCCGGGCTGGCAGGGATGGAGCGTCCGACGGCGATGGGCTCCAGCATGAACTATCTGGCCGGCACGCGCTATGGAGCCATCGCGATTGGCTTCCCGATGTCGGGCGGCTCTCGGGCGCTGGGCCTGTCCATCGCCAACTTCGGATTCGGCGACCAGCCGGTCTACACCGCCGAGGATCCTCAGGGAGACAACGGCGAGGTGTACTCGGTCAACCAAACGGTGCTGGGCCTCAGTTACGCGACGCGGTTCTCCGACCGGTTCTCGGCGGGCATAACCGCCAAGTTCATCAACGACCAGCTGGGCAGGACCACGGGGCAGGCGGGGGCGGTGGACTTCGGCACGACGTTCCAGGCGCAGGTGAGCGGGCGGCCGATCCGGGCATCGTTCGTCATCCAGAACCTGGGCACGACCCTGCAGCACTCCGGCAATGTGCTGGACGTCACGGTGCTCCGCCCGCCGCCGCAGGGCCAGCAGCCGGTGCAGCAGGAGCCGGCATTGGGCTCGCTCAAGTCGAAGGCATGGGGTCTGCCGGTGATGTTCCGCGTCGCCGTGAGCTACGACGTCTTCTCGACCTCCGGGAGCCGCTTCACGGCGCTCAGCGAGTTCCTGCAGCCCAACAACTCGGAGCCCGGGTTCAACGTGGCCGGTGAGTACAACGTGGGGATGGGTCGCTCGGGCTTCTCGGTGGCGGGGCGCGCCGGCTTCACCTACCAGCCCGACAACAACCTGGATCCGGCCGGCGCAAGCAGCGCGGACTACGCCGGCTTCGCCAGCAACGTGAGCGGCGAGGGAATGGACGGGTTCTCGGCGGGCGGCGGCATCAAGTACAGCCGGCCGGGGTTCGGCGTCGGGTTCGACTACGCCTACCGCAGTCTCGGCGTGCTCGGCGGCGTCAACATGGTTACGATCGCCCTCAGCTGGTAGGCTGGGGGATCTCCAGGTCATGAGCCGGATGCCTTCTAGCAGGGCGTCCGGCCCGGCCGGAGGAAAGGATGCGAAGCTTTCTAGCGGTGCTGGCGGTTGCGGTCGCGGCGCTGGGTTCCACGGCCGCGGGCGCGCAGCGTAGCAGCGACGAACCGCTAGCGGTCAGCGTCGTCCGGTTCTATCAGCCGGCCCGCGCGGCATCGACCATCGAAGGGGTGTGCGAAGTTCGCCTTGGCGCCATGGCCGAGGGTGTGACGACGATGGTGCGATACCACCTCGAGATATCGGTGCGCGACAGCGCCGGCCTCGAGTTGCATCGAAGCGGATGGGACCGGGTGGTGGCGGGTACGGTGGCTAGAGCTCGCGGAGCCTCAGCGTTGGAGTCGTTCCGATTCTCCGCGGCGCCCGGCCGCTACCGTGTCTTGGTTCGTGCGGTTCCGCAGTCCGGTGCGCCGGTCGAGCGCGCCGTGGACGTGGTGGCGTTCGCGCACCGGCCGTCGGTCTCCGACCTGCTCCTGACGACGCGAGTGCGCCGAGCGGAGTCGGACACGGAGGCGGTGGCGCCCGGAGAGCTGCGGCGGGCCGGTTTGATAATGCGGACGGCGCCGACCTCGCGCCTGACGCCGACCGACGCTTCACTGTCGTACTACGCCGAGGTGTACCTCTCGCAGGGTGGGGCGACGGCGGGCGAGTTGCGGGCGGACGTACTCGGCGCCGGCGACCGCGTGATCGTCCAGACTCCTCCCCGCCCGGTTCGGTTCGATTCGGCTGGAGGGGTGACGCGGGGGTCGCTGGACCTGGCAGGGTTGCCCGAGGGATCGTATCGGCTGCGGTTGCGGGTGCGGCTGGGCGACAGCACCATCGCCGTGGAGGCACCCTTCGCGATGACCGGCTTCCCGGCGCAGGCGGTCGCGCCCAGTCCAGCGCCCGAAGCCGGAGACCTGTTCGCGGCGGTCGGGGAAGAGCGGCTCGATTCGCTCTATGCGCCGCTCATATACCTGATGGGGGACGGCGAGCGGCGGGGTTACGACGGGCTCACTCTCGAAGGGCGCCGGCGGTTCCTCGGTGATTTCTGGCGGCGCCGCGACCCGACGCCGGAGACGCCCGACAACCCGGCGATGACGGAGTTCTACCGCTCCGTTTCTTACACGAGCGAGTCGTTCCGGGAGGGCGGGGTAGGCCAGATTCCCGGCTGGCGCACGGACCGCGGAAGGATCTACCTCAAGAATGGGCGGCCGGACGAGGTGCTGCGCAGGCCATTGGCGAACCCGCGGCCGTACGAGGTGTGGAAGTATTCGCGTTCACGGCAGTACTACTACGTCTTCCGCGACGACTCCGGTCTTGGGCATTTCGTGTTGATAGGTACGAACGACCGGCGGGAGCCGAGCTTTCCCGAATGGGAAACGTACCTTGGACCAGAGGGCTCGCAGGATGTCGCGCAGTTCATTCGATAGCCGGTGGGCGTCGGCCGACCAACGGCGCGGGCGTCGCCAATTACGTACCTGAGCGAGGGAATCATGAACCGTTCACGTTTGGTCCTGGTGGCGGCGGCGGCCGCGACGATCGGCTCAGCCGGGTGCTTCAGCGATCCGACCTCGAGCATTTCTGATGGTCCGTCGTTGCTGCGGCTCTCCACCACGCGCGCCTTCATCAGCCAGGGCGATACCCTGGTGGTCACGGTCCAGGCCGTAGACGCCCGTGGGGCTCAGTTCCCCGCGGTAGCGGACTTCACCACGTCGGACGCGTCCGTCGCGACCACCTCCAACTTGGTCGCGGACACGCTGCCGCGGCAGCTCCGGTCCAGCGGCTCGATCGCGGGCGTCGGCGCCGGCCGGGCGATAGTCACCGTCACGGCCGGTGGCGTCACGGACGAGATCATCGTCGTGGTCGTCCCGACGGGATTTCCCGGCACGGTCTCTCCGGCCACGGCCAACGTGGGGGACACGATCACGATCACCGGGACCTCGGTTATCACGTTCGACCCGGCGGCGACCACCGTGACGATCGGCGGCGCGCCGACGTTCGTCGCGTCGCTGACGGCCAGCCAGATCAAGTTGATCGCCGGCCCGAGCGTAGCATCCGGCGCCGTGGAGATCACGAACCTGCTGCTCTTGGGGACGATCGTGATTCCGTCGCTCACCTCGCCGACCACGCTCACCGTGGCCGAAGCCGGCGAACCGGCGAACGATGCCCCGGCGGGTGGTCCGACCAAGGCCCTGCCCGCGAGCGTGGGCGACACGGTCACGTTCTACGGCTCCGTCGAAGGTGCGACCGACGGCGTGGGGCCGGACGCAGACGACTACTTCACGGTCAGCACGACCGGCGCGATCGGACTCCGCGTCCTCGTTGACTGGGTCAGCACGGATATTGACGTGGACGCCTTCGTCCTGAACTCGGCGGGCGGAGGATTCTGCGTGCTGGACGGCTGCTCGGGAGCGAGCGTCGCCAACCCCGAGATCATGAACGTTTCGCTCGCGGCGGCCACGACCTACAAGGTCTACGTCAACCTGTGGGACAACCACGGGGCCCAAACGCCCATGACGTACCGGGTGCGTCTTGTAAGGACCAGCTGAGCGCGCCCGCCGGCATGACTGCGACGCCCCCGGCAACCGCCGGGGGCGTCGCGCTTTTGGAAGGGCAGCGGTCTCACCTACTGGGCACGGTCCGCCTTTCCGGCCTGCTGCTTGCGCTGGTGCCACCAGACGACCATGCCCACTCCGATCGCCGCGCCCGTTGTTGGGGTGCCGCGGCGCGGGTAGCTTTGGCGGGTGGACGAGCGCAACGTCTTCGCGGAATTCCTCGAGTATCTCTGGTCCCGTAAACAGCTCTGGCTCATCCCGATCCTCGGGTTGAGCCTCGCGCTGCTCCTCCTGGCGGCGCTCCTGTTCGGACCCGGGGCGGCGCTGGAAACCGTCTACCAGATCTTCTAGCCGCGTGGCCCGCCCCTCGCGCCGGCCCCGCCCGGCCCCCCCGCCGGCCACCGCTCCATCCCCCCCGCGGCGGCGGGTGTTCCTGCTGGTCACGCTCCTGCTGCCCCTGGCCCTGTTCGGCGCCCTCGAGGCGACGCTCCGGGCGACCCACTACCAGGGCGACCATGGGCTCTTCGTGCGCCTGCCGTTCCTCCGCGGCCGATATGGCGGCGTGAACAAGCGGTTCGCGGCGCGCTACTTCATCGGGATGCGGCGCCTGCCGACGGCGTCGAACGACATCTTCCTGGTCGACAAGCCCCCCAACGGATTCCGCGTCTTCGTGCTGGGCGAGTCGTCCGCGAACGGGTTCCCTTACGGCTACAACGGGACCTTCTCACGGGTGCTGAGCGACGCGCTCCAGGACGTGATGCCCTCTGGCACGGTGGAGGTCGTGAACCTCGGCGTGGCGGCAACGAACACGTACGCCCTGTACGACGAGATCGACGAGGTGCTGGAACAGCGGCCCGACGCCGTGGTCATATACGCCGGACACAACGAGTTCTACGGCGCCCTGGGGGCGGGATCGACCGAGCGTGCCGCCGCATCGCCCGCGCTGCTCCGGGCCTACCTGCGGCTGCAGCGGCGCTTCAAGACCGTCCTCCTGGCGCGCGAGTTGGCGGTCGGCGCCCTGCGGCGTCTGGGCGGCGGGCGGGCGGCCCGCGACAGCTCGATGACGCTGATGCAGGAGATGGTGCGCGAGGAGGCGATCCCGCTAGACGGGACCACGTATCGGCGCGGCCGCACCCAGTTCCGCGGCAACCTGACGGCGATCCTGCACCGGTTCCGCGAGGCCGGCGTGCCCGTGTTCATCGGAAGCCTCACGAGCAATCTGAGGGATCAGGAGCCGTTCCGCTCCGTGCCGTCGGACACCCTTCCGGCCGCCGACCGGGTGTTCAGGGAGGCACGGGAGGCGTTGGCCCGGCGCGATCTCGCGGAGGCCCGACGGCTCTTCGGGTACGCCCGGGACCTCGACGGGCTCCGGTTCCGGGCGCCCAGCGAGTTCAACGCCATCATCCGCGAAGTGGCGCTCCAGGAAGGCGCGCGTTTCGTGCCGGTCGCGGAAGCCTTCGCGGCTGCCTCGCCCGACTCCATCGAAGGCTGGGCCCTCTTCTGGGAGCACGTGCACCCCAACCAGGCAGGGTATCACCTGATGGGCCGCGCGTACTTCGAGGCCTTCAAGGCGGCGGGATTCCTCGGCCGGGCGGCGGACACGACCCGGCTCGCGCCGTGGGACAGCTACCGGGAGCGCATGGAGCTGACCGAGTTCGACCGGCGCTTCGCGTGGCACCAGGTCCGCTCGCTCACCAGCCGGTGGCCGTTCGTCGAGCGGCCGGATCCCGCGGGATACCCGGCGAACTACCGGCCGGCGGACGGGGCCGACAGCCTCGCGTTCGAAGCGGTGAACGGCGGTCTGGTGTGGCCGACCGCGAAGACCGAGCTCGCCTCCCGCTATCGGGCGGGCGGACGGCTCGCGGAGGCGCTCGCGGAGTACCGCGGACTCCTGCGCGAGCAGCCGATGAACACCGCCCTGATGGCCTTGGTGGCGGACACGTACTTGAGGATGGGAGATTCCGGCCGCGCGCGCCCGCTGCTGGAGCGCGCGTACGACCTCGAGCCGTCGGGGCTCGTCTGCTTCGCGCTCGGCACCCTCGAGCTCACCGATCGGCGGTATCCGCGCGCGATCCGGCTCCTCGAGGAATCACTCCGGTTCGCGCCCGACAACCCGCCGGCGCTCAACAACCTCTCTCGCGCCTACCTGCTGACGCGCAATGTCCGGCAGGCGCGCGCCTACGCCGACCGGCTTGCGGCGGTGGCCCCCGAGTTTCCCGGCCTCAGGGAGTGGCGGGCGATGCTGGCGACTCTATCGGAGTAGCGCGGACCGCGCCCAGCGTCAGCGGACTTCGAACGTGAGTGTGGCCCAGTTGGATTCGTAGTCCGCGCCTGGTGCCGTGGCGGGTACCATGTGGATGAACTTCACGTACCACCTGCCGGCCGCTTCGAGTCGCACGGTCGCGACCCCGTCCGCGTCGGTACGCAGGACCCGCTGCGCGATCCGCGCGCCCCGGCGCGTGCGACCCCCGGCGATGACCGACTGCCCGGCGATCGGCGCTCCCTCAACCAGGCACCGCACCCGGAGCGTGCGGCCCGGGCGGAGCGCATAGGGGTTTTCGAGCGGCACGATCTCGACGCGATAGCCCAGCGCCGTGGCAAAGGCGTCGGAGCGCGCATCTCCCACCTGGAACACCGCTTTCACGTGCTTGGCGTAACGTTCCCGGACCGGGCTGGCCAGCTGGCGGTTTCGGGTGCGGGCCTGGAGCACCTCGCTGACGGCCTCTTCCCGCAGGTACGAGTTGAACTCCGCGCCCGTGAGCGCGATCTCGCTGGGTCGGACGGACAAGCCGACGACGTAGGTGCCCGGTCCGCCCGTGCGCAGCGTGAGCCGGCTCGTGTCGCCGTGGGTCGTGATCGCTGTGGTGTCCAGATTCGTCGTCCCGGCCGGCGAGACCACGCTGACGTCGGCGATGCGCACCCGAGCGATGGCGTTCTCGCTGCTGCTGAACGTGCCGTTCAACACCGGGATGCTGATGGTCGTGTCCGGTGGAACGAAGTAGTCGTCGAGCTTGAGGAAAAGGTCGTGGGAGAGGAGGCTCGAGACCGCGCAAACCAGCAGGCCGAGGGCGAGAACGGCGCGCTTCTTCATGTCGTGATCTTCCTTGGTGGCCCGGTCACGGGCCTGATCTGGTCCAGACGACGATGACGCCGCAGGCGGACGTGGAGCCGAGGAACTCGGCCGGCGTTTCAGACGCACCGCGATAGATCTCGATTCCCTGGATGTCGAGCGGCGAGATGTTCTCGACCGTGAACGCGCTGGAGGGGAAGCCGTCGAGGACGTAATCCGGCTGGCAGCCTCCCGAGGCGCGCGCCATCCGCACCGTGCAGGTCGAGCCGCTGCAAACCGCCCGCACCCCGCGCACCGTACGGAGAAGGTCCGGCAGGTTGATCGGCCTGCGCCGCTCGATCTCTTCGCGCGTGATGAAGTGCCCGGTGCCTCGCTCGCGCCGAGCCTCGAACTGCTCGAATCGGTGCGGGATCGTGCCCCTCCGCACGTCGATCGGCGACAAAGGGACCAACGCGCCGGTCATCTCGAAGACGTCGCTGAGGACCTCGCCCTCGGCGAGCTGCAGCTGCCATACCGCCCGCACATACCCGACGACGCGCGCCTGCAAGACCTGGAGCCCCGGCGGCACGCCGGTGAAAGTGAACCGTCCCGCGGAGTCCGAGGTGGCGGTCGAGGCGAATCCGATCAGCGTCACCATGGCGCCGCTCACGGGCGCGCGGGTGTCGCGGTCTATGAGCTGGCCGATGATGGACGTCCCTGGCTGCTGGGCCGCAGCGAAGCCGGTTCGGCCGAGCCAGAACGCCATCGCGAGGACGAGGGATGCTATCCGTCCGGAGTGATTCGAGGGGCGAGTGCGGAGTGCGGGAATCGTGGCCGACCTCGATGCCGCCGTAGAGCAAGCGTAGCCAGCAAGCTAAGGTACCACGCCCTGTCTGGCGCCGAAAGCCTACTACTGGCAGGCTCGGATGCGCCCTTTGGACGGCCCACCGGGGCCGGTGTTGCGCAACCCGGTGGGATGGGTCAGTTTAGAGGGGCCGTTTCCCGGCTCGGTCGCAAATGCGTCCCGGCCCGGGCGGCATCCGGCAGACACATTCGCAGCACCAGCGTCCACAACTGAGGACAGTTCACACATCATTGTCTCGCAGGAGGACATGCTATGGCTAAGCGAACATTGTTCGGCTCGTTCGTCGTCTGCTGCGGCGCGATTGCGGCGCTGCTCGCGGGCACGACCCGTGAGGCACAGGCGCAGGCCGCCGTGATCACGGGACGCGTGTCCGGGGGTCCGGACCAGCCGCTGGGCGGCGCAAGCGTGATCATCCGTGAGGTCAGCAGCGGGCGCGCCAGCACCGCGGCCGACGGCTCGTACACGATGACGGTGGCCGCGGAGCACGTCCGCGGGCAGCAGGTGACGCTGACGGCCCGGTATCCGGGCTACTCGCCGGGTTCCCGGACCATCACCCTCACGTCGGGTCGTCAGACGCAGGACTTCGATCTGAGGGCCGACCTGCTCCGTCTCGAAGAGATCGTCGTGACCGGCACGGCCGAAGAGACCTCGACGAGGATGTTGGGCTTCTCGGTTGGCACGGTTTCGGAGGCCACGCTCCAGGAGGTGCCGGCGACCAACCCGATCCAGGCGTTGTCCGGCAAGGTGGCGGGCGCTCACGTCGTGAACCCCGGCGGCCAGCCGGGCTCGGCTACGACGCTGCGGCTGCGGTCGGCGACGAGCTTGACGCCGGGTGCCTCGCAGCAGCCCCTGCTCGTGGTGGACGGCATCATCACGTACGGTACGCTGGCCGACATCAACGTCGGGGACATCGAGCGCATCGAGGTGGTGAAAGGCGCGGCGGCATCGTCGCTCTACGGTTCGAACGCCGCGGGCGGCGTGGTCCAAGTCTTCACGCGCCGCGGGCGGAACGTGCCCGACGGTGCCACCAGGGTGACGGTCCGCAACGAGGCAGGCCGCCTCGGCCTGAACCGGCGGCTGCCGATCAACCGCTCGCACTATTACCAGCTGGATGGCAGCGGCAACTACCTGCTGGACGAGAACGGCGACAAGCAGCTCGAGCTCGACCACGTCGCCGACAACCCGTACCCGGCGAGTACCCCGTTCCGCGACCAACAGGACCTGATCCTAGGCAACGGCCTGTTCTACACCAACTACGTCGGCGTGGGCCGGCGGCTGGGCCAGACGAACTTCCAGGCCTCGTTCGAGAACCAGCAGAACTACGGTATCATCGACATCCCGGGCGTCAGCTGGGACGGGTTCGGCCGGCGCAACGCGCGGATCAACGTCGACCACACGATCTCGGACCGTCTCGACTTCTCCATCGGCGCCTTCTTCAACGAGTCGCACTCGCAGGAGTTCCAGGAGGGCGTCGGGAGCCCGTTCTTCTCGGTGCTCTTCATGCCACCGGACGTGGACCTCACCGACAGCAACACCAACGGTGAGCCGTTCCGGGCCGACGTCGGCACGACCGGCGCCATAACGTCGACGGATCGGAACCCACTCTACACCGCGGCGAACACCGACCTCCGCCGGGCGCGGACCCGCGTGCAGGGCAACCTCCGGATGCAGTGGCGTCCGATCGAGTGGCTCGGGGTGGAGGGCTACTTCGGATACGACCGGCAGACTGACGACTTCCGCAACTACGTGCCGAAGGGCACGCTGAGCTCGTCGGCCGTCCCGGGCCTCGGCTCGCTCAACCTCAACAACTCGAACCGCCGGGCGTACAACGCCGGCGTCAGCGCGACGATCCGGCGCCGGTGGCAGGACCTCAACTGGCGCGTGAAGTTCAGCGGGACCCTCGAGGACGACTTGGAGAACACGACCACTGCGGGGGCCAGCGACTTCGCGTCGGTGGGGGTGCCGGACCTGGACAACCTGAGCAACCAGGGGACCAAGACGATCGGCTCCAGCCAGATTATCAGGCGGGCGCGCAACGTCTTCGCTATCGCGGGCTTCGAGTACCGCGATCGTTACATCGCGGACGTGCTGGTGCGCCGCGACGGGTCCTCGCTCTTCGGCGCCGACGCGCGCTACGCCACCTACTACCGCGTGTCGGGTGCCTACCGCTTGACGGAAGACATCCGCCTGCCCGGTGTGCAGGAGCTGCGCCTCCGAGCTTCGCGGGGGACCGCGGGCTTGCGGCCGCCGTTCGAGGCGCAGTACGAGACGTTCACGACCACCGGCGGCCAGATCGCCCCTCGGGGACTTGGCAACCGGGACTTGAAGCCGGCGCACTCGACCGAGAACGAGCTGGGCTTCAACGTCGATTTCCTGAACCGCTTCACGTTCGAGTACTCCTACTCGCACAAGGTGACCGAAGACCAGGTGCTCCCGGTGCCGCTCTCGTCGGTGGCCGGGTTCACCTCGCAGTGGCGTAACGCCGGCACGCTCGAAGGCAGCACGCACGAGCTCGCCTTCGGCGCCGTGTTGGCCGACCGCGCCAACTGGAGTTGGCGCGTCAACGTGACGGCCGACCGCACCCGGATGGAAGTGACCGACCTCACTACCGCCGCCTTCACGAGCGGCAGCGGCCAGCAGAGCAACGACGTCTTCCTGATCAGGGAAGGCGTGACTTACGGCTCGATGTGGGGCTACCGGTTCGTGCACACCGTGGCCGAGCTGTCCGACAATCCCGCCAACGCGGCCCTCGACCCCACCCTCTACAGCGTGAACGAGGACGGGTACGTGGTGCTGACGGCGAACCGCGGCACGTCGGACGAGCGCGCCATCAAGTATGTGGACGCGGACGGCAACTCGAACGTGCAGATCGGGGATGCCAACCCCGACTTCACCATGGCCCTCTCGACCACCCTGCGGTGGAGGAACTTCACCTTCTACGGCCTGCTCGACTGGGTGCGGGGCGGCGACATCTACAACCTGCCGCGCCAGTGGCTGAGCCGCGCCGAGTTCCGGGCCGCCGAGATCGACCAGGCGGGGAAGCCGGCATTGGAGCGAAAGGCGATCGAGTACTACTCCGCCATCAACGATGCCAACAACTTCAACGAGTTCTACGTCGAGGACGGCGGCTACCGCCGCCTGCGCGAGCTGGCGGTGAGCTACCAGGTCAGCCCGCGGACGCTCGAGCGCGCCGGCCTGAGCCGCATGATGCGCAGCCTGCGATTGGGCGTCGTTGGCCGCAACCTGGTTACGTGGACGAACTACTCCGGCCTGGATCCCGAGACGCACAACCCGGTGACCAGCAGCAACGGCGACCCGACGACGTTCCGGTTCGACTCGTTCGGCTACCCGAATTTCAGGACGTTCTCGGCCATGGTGGAGATCGGCTTCTAATGCACCCCGCGGAGGAGTTCCTCGATATGATCGGACTTTCTAGAACGTTCCGCCGCGCGGCGAAGCTTCGCACCCTGGCGCTCGCCTCGGTGCTGCTCGCGGCCGGCTGCAATACGCTCGATGTCCAGAACCCCAACGACCCGGACGCCGGGCGCGCGCTCGCCAGCGGCGGAGACGTCAGAAGCCTCGTCGGCGGCGCGTTCGGCAACTGGTACTACAGTATGCAGAACTATGGCCCATCCACGACCACCGCGACGATGGCGGACCACTACACCGCCTCGTGGGGCAACTGGGGGATGCGGGCCTATTCGAACGAGCCGCGCATCGCGCTCAACAACTCCGCCACCGAGCGGTCGGACATCCTCCAGGTCTTCGAGGGGCCGTGGTTCGGGAACTACGGCGCCCTGGTCTCGGCCAACCTCGCGATCCAGGCCATCAACAACGGGCTGGACATCGACGAGACCGACCCGAGCCAAACGGACATGGTCTTAGCGGCCTCGACGTTCCTTCAGGGCGCCACGCTCAGCAACATCGCGCTCTTCTTCGACAAGGGGTACGTCGTCGACGAGACCACGGACCCCACGACGGTCGCCTTCGCTACCCGCGCGGAGGTCCGTGACGCCGCGCTGGCGAAGCTCGACGCGGCGATCGCGCTCGCGGGGGCGTCAACGTTCCAGCTGCCCGAAGCCTACCTGAACATCACCGGGTGGACGAACACCCAGCTTCGGCAGGTGGCCAACACGGTGGCCGCGCGCACCATCGCCTACTTCGCCCGGACCGCGGCGGAGAACACGGCGGCGGACTGGGCCAAAGTGGTGCAGTACGCGAGCGCCGGCATCAGCTCCGGCACCGGGTTCAGTCCGTCCATCACCGGTGACGGAGGCATCAACTGGAGCGACCCGTACAAGGCGGCCATGGAGGACTGGGTGAGCTGGTCGCGCGTGGACATGCGGGTGGTCTGCCAGATGGATCCGGCGCAGCCCTGCGTCCACCCCAACAACACCACCGAGATCGGTCGGCCCGTCAGCGCGGACTTCCGCATGACGGGTGGCGGGGACACGTTGCTGGCGGACTTCAACTGGCACCCGGCCGCGGAGATCCCGCACAACCCGGCGCGGGGCCTGTACCACTTCAGCGAGGTCGGCCACCAGCGCTACTACTCCCACTCGTTTGATGCACCC
>JAUYOW010000060.1 GCA_030697825.1 Gemmatimonadales bacterium
TGCTGTTCCTGCAGTCTCTCGATGTGGGCCGGGTCGATCACCGCGTGGGCCGGGCAGTACCCTTTCCAGAGCTCGATGTTGCGGCCGGTCCTGGCCTTCAAGTAGGAGCCGAGGTAGAAGTCGGGAACGAAAAGGATCTCCTTGTCCGCCGGGATCGCGTTGATTACCTGCTCTCCGTTGGCGGAGGTGCAGCAGTAATCGCATTCCGCCTTCACGGCGGCGGCGGTGTTGATGTAGCAGACCGCAACGCCGTCTCGGTGCTGCTGCTTCCACTTGCGCACCTGCCCCGGCATGATCATGTCGGCCAACGAGCAACCGGCCGCCAGGTCCGGCACGATGACCTTTCGGTCCGGGCAGAGCATTGCGGCGGTCTCCGCCATGAAATGGACGCCGCAGAAGAGGATCACCTCCGCGTCGGTCCTCACGGCGAACTGCGCCAACTTCAGAGAATCGCCGGTAAAATCGGCGACATCCTGGATGCGGCCCTCCTGGTAGTTGTGGGCGAGGATCACCGCGTTGCGGCGCTCCTTCCACTCCTTCACCTGTTGGGAGAGCTGCGCTGTTTCCATCATATCGTGATCGGCTTCGGCCGCTCCGTGACGCCGATCAACTGCGAGATGTGCATCGAGCAGAACTTCGGGCCGCACATGGAGCAGAAGGCGGCCGACATGTAGCCGTCCTGAGGCAGGGCCTCGTCGTGGTACTCCCGCGCCCGGTCCGGGTCGAGAGAGAGGGCGAACTGCTGCTTCCAGTCGAAATTGAAGCGGGCGCGGGACAAGGCGTCGTCCCGGTCGCGGGCACCGGGCCGGTGCCGCGCCACGTCGGCCGCGTGGGCCGCGATCTTGTAGGCGATGATGCCGGTCCGCACATCCTCGGCGTTGGGCAGCCCCAGGTGCTCCTTCGGCGTCACGTAGCAAAGCAGCGAGGAGCCGTACCAGCCGACCATCGCGGCGCCGATCGCCGAGGTGATGTGGTCATAGCCGGGAGCGATGTCGGTCACCAGGGGCCCCAGCGTGTAGAACGGGGCGCCGTGGCAGAGCTCCTGCTGCTTCTTGACGTTCATCTCCAGCTGGTCCATCGGCACGTGGCCGGGACCTTCGACCATCACCTGCACGTCATGCTCCCAGGCCTTGAGCGTCAATTCGCCCAAGGTCTTCAGCTCCGAGAACTGCGCGGCGTCGCTGGCGTCGGCCAGACAGCCGGGCCGCAGGGAGTCGCCAAGCGAGAAACTGACGTCATACTTCTTGAAGATCTCGCAGAGCCGGTCGTAGCCGGTGTAAAAGGGGTTCTCCTTGTCGTGCGCCATCATCCACTGCGCCATCAGGGAGCCGCCG
>JAUYOW010000061.1 GCA_030697825.1 Gemmatimonadales bacterium
CGGCTTCGTTGCCGTCGATCGTGACCATGGGACGAGTCATCGGACCCCTTCCAGTCGGTCGGATACGGGGACGCCAGCTCGGCCGCCCCGGCCCGAAAATCGCAAGTTGCATTCCGACAAGAGGCCGGGCCTTAGGAGACAGGAGAACGGCGTCGCCGCCAACCGCAAACCGTTATCCACAAGGCACTTCAGGCGCAGCCCGGCGTGCGGCACCCGGGCGGACCGTCAGGCGCCGGAAGCCTCGAATCGCACTCGGAATAGCGGACATTGTGTCCCACAGTCCGTCGCTCGACGACCTGCGCGGTCTCCATCGCAGGTCGCCGCTCCTCGCGGCCACGCTGCTGCTGGCGCTGTTCGCGCTGGCCGGCGTCCCGCCGACCTCCGGGTTCATCGGGAAATGGTTCCTCTTCCGCGCGGCGATGGGAGAAGGCTGGTGGTGGCTGGTGCTGCTCGGCGCGGTGAACAGCACCGTGTCGGTCTACTACTATCTCGTGGTGGTGAAGCACGCCTACCTGCTCGAGCCGCCGGAGGAGCGTCCGCTGCGGCTCACGCCCCTGGATAGCGTCGGACGCTTGACGCCCCGGCGCCGAGGCAGGACTATTCGCCACAAAGGAGCCTGTCCCGAATGGCCACGATCCCGTTCACCGACAACTACACGGACCTGTCGTCCAACCGCGGCTTCCAGTTCAAGTTCTTCTGCCAGAAGTGCGGCAACGGCTACATGTCCACCTCCAAGACCAACACCCTCGGCGCCGCGGCGGCCGCGGCCGGCGCGGTGTCGTCGCTCCTGGGCGGCATCTTCGGACGCGCCGCCCATGGCGCGGAACAGCTCTAGGCCATGGTCGCCGGCCCGCAGCACGACGCCGCCCTCAAGGCGGCGGTCGAGGAGATCCGTCCCCTCTTCAAGCAGTGCACCCGCTGCGGCCAGTGGGTGTGCGAGCCGGTGTGCTGGAACAAGAAGGCCGGGCTATGCGAGAAGTGCGCCCCCGACGTCGACGAGGAAATCGCCTCGGCGCAGGCCCAGACGGCCAGGGAGCAGGTCATCGAGAAGGCCAAGGCCGTGGATTTCGTCGGTGAGCGCGACCTCGCGAAGGTCACGGCGGTGAACTGCCCGAAGTGCGGCGCGAAAACCCAGGGGAGCAAGTTCTGCCCCGAGTGCGGCACGCCGACGGCGCAGAAGAAGACGTGCGCGAGCTGCGGAGCCGTCGCCGACGGCTCGCCCAAGTTCTGCCCCGAGTGCGGAAGCCGCTTGGCGCATGATGTGATCGGGCGGACGGACCGAGCCGCGCGACTGGCGGAGCGGCACCCGGTCGGATTAGGGTTGATGTCCATGCGCCGCGCTCCCCTCATTGCCATCCTTGCCCTGGCAGCGTGCAGCTCCCGCGGCTCTCGCTCGGTGTCTCACATCCCGGCCTCGTGGCGCTACGCCAACATCGCGCCGCCGGTCGTGGCCGAGCATGTCATGGTCGCCTCAGAACACCCGCTCGCGAGCAGCATCGGCGCCGACATAATGCGGCGTGGCGGCAACGCCATTGACGCGGCCGTAGCCGTCGGCTTCGCCCAGGCCGTGGTGACCCCGCGCGCCGGCAACATCGGCGGCGGCGGGTTCCTGGTCTATCGCCAAGCCGACGGCCAGGTCTTCGCGCTCGACTACCGTGAGACCGCGCCCGCCGCCGCCACCCGCGACATGTTCGTGGACTCGGCGGGGCACGTCACCTCCGCCTCGCTCATCGGCCCGCTCGCCTCCGGCGTCCCGGGCGCCGTGGCAGGGATGTACGAGATGCACCGGCGCTTCGGACGGCTGCCGTGGCGTGAGCTCGTGATGCCATCCGTGGAGCTGGCGCGCAACGGCCACGAAGTGGACAGCGCACGCGCCGCCGTCATCGCCGCCAACCGCGAGCGCCTGGCGCGCTTCCCATCCACGGCCGGACTCCTCCTCCCCAGTGGCGAGCCGCTGCGCCGCGGCCTCTTGTGGCGGCAGCCCGAGCTGGCACGCACCCTGGAGCTCATCGCCGATTCGGGCGCGGCCGGTTTCTATCGCGGCCGAACCGCCGACCTGATCATGGCCGAAATGCGGCGGAGCGGCGGCCTGATCACCCACCAGGACCTGGAGGGCTACCGAGCGCTCTGGCGCGAGCCGATCCAGTTCACCTACCGCGGCTGGCGCGTGATCTCGATGCCGCCTTCCTCGAGCGGCGGCGTCACGATGGCGGAGATGTTCAACATGCTCGAGGGATGGCGCCGGCTCCCGCCGTTCGGAAGCGCCGAGCTGATCCACCTCGAGGTCGAGGTGATGCGCCGCGCCTTCACCGACCGCAACCGCTACCTCGGCGACCCGGACTTCGTGCGGATGCCGCTCGACCGGCTGCTCTCCAAGTCGTACGCCGCGGAGTTGCGCCGCGCCATCGATCGAGACCGGGCCACGCCGAGCACCGCGATGCCGCCTATCGTCGAAAGCCAGGAGACCACGCACTACTCCCTCGTGGACGCCCAAGGGAACGCCGCCTCGGTCACCACCACCCTGAACGACAACTTCGGCAACGCGATGTTGGTACCGGGGGCGGGCTTCCTCCTCAACAACGAGATGGACGACTTCACCTCCAAGCCCGGCGTCCCGAACGACTACGGTCTCTTCCAAGGCGAGGCCAACGCCATCGCGCCGCGCAAGCGCATGCTCTCGGCCATGACGCCGACCATCGTGCTCGACCAGCGCGGCCGGCTCGCCCTAGTCGTGGGCTCTCCCGGCGGGCCGCGGATCATCAGCGCGCTGGCCCAGGTGATCTCGAACGTGATCGACCACCGGATGACGCTCGCCGAGGCGGTCTTCGCGCCGCGTATCCATCACCAGTCCCTGCCGGACTCGATCCGCTGGGAGCAGGGCGGCATGGACCCCGAAGTGCGGCGGGCGCTGGAAGCGATGGGGCACGCCTTCTTCACGCGGCCGGGGGGGAACGGAGTGATCAACGCGGTCCGCGTCACGCCCCACGGGATCGAAGGGGTCACCGATCCGCGCATTCCCGGCGGCGCGGTCGGATGGTAGGACGAACAGACGCGTTGGTGCAGCGGACGCGCCGACGCACCGGATGCGACTCCACATCGTGAGGATCCGATGATGCGCTTGACGCTTGGCCTTTTCGCGCTCGCCGCCACGGCCGGAACGGTGGCCGCGCAACAGCCCCGCGCGCTCACCGTGCAGGACTTCCTTGCCTTCGACCGGCCGTCCGAGCCGGCGATCTCGCCGGACGGCCGCCAGGTGGCGTACACGGTGACCACGACCGACGTCACCGCCAACCGGCGGCGCACCGACCTGTGGCTCCGGGCGTCCGACAACCCGGCCGAAGCGCGCCGCATCTCCACCGACTCGTTAGGCGGCCGGAGCGCGAAGTGGTCTCCCGACGGCCGGCGCCTCGCGTACATAAGTTCGCGCGGCGGCACGCCGCAGGTCTGGATCTACGAAAGCGCCTCCGGCGCGCGCCGGCAGCTCACCACGCTCTCCACGGGCGCCGATGGCGTGATCTGGTCGCCGAGCGGGCGTTCGCTCGCCTTCGTCTCCGAGGGGTACGCCGAGTGCCGCGACGACGCGTGCAACCAGCGGCGAGCCGCCGAGGAGGAGCGCCGGCCGAGCCGAGCGCGTACCATCGACGGCCTGCTGTTCCGCCATTGGAACGCCTGGGAAGACGGCCTGCGAAGCCATCTCTTCGTGGTCTCCGCGGACGGCGGGACGCCGCGCGACCTGCTCGCGGGGAAGGACTACGACACACCCGTGCCGCCGTTCGGCGGTTCGGAGTCGTACGCCTTCAGTCCCGACGAGCGCGAGATCGCCTTCACCACCAAGCTCGCCGGCCGCGACCAGGCCTGGACCACCAACCTCGACATCTACTCCGTGCCCGTCGCCGGTGGCGAGCCTTCGCTCGTCACCGCGAACCTGCCCGGCGCGGACCAGAACCCGCTCTACTCCGCCGACGGGCGCTACCTTGCGTTCCTCTCGCAGGAGCGCGCAGGCTTCGAGGCGGACCGCTGGCGGCTGATGGTGAAGGACCGGCAGTCCGGCCAGGTGCGTGAGGTCCTGCACGGCTGGGACAACAACATCCTCGAGTACGCGTTCGCGACCGGCGGGAACGACTTGTTCGCGGTCACGGAGAAGCGGCAGCGCCACATCATGGTGCACGTGGTGTTCGCCACCGGCGAGGTGCACGAGGTCCTCACCGACATGAACCCGTCCCAGATGTCCGTGGCCACGTCGGCGAGCGCGCCGTCGTTCGCGTTCGTTAGCGACGCCCAGGACCAGCCGCCGCAGGTGTACGCGTGGTTCGTGGACCACCGTACTCCTCCAAGCCGGCTCACGCGCCTCAACGCGGATCGCCTCGCGCAGGTCCGCATGAACCCGGCCCGCGAGTTCGGCTGGGTGGGCGCCGGCGGCGACAGCGTCTTCGGGATGCTGGTCACGCCGCCGGGGTTCGACCCATCGCGCCGTTATCCGGCCGTCATCCTGATCCACGGCGGCCCGCAAGGCGCCTGGCTCGACCAGTTCCACGGCCGGTGGAACGCGCAGCTGTTCGCGGCGCCCGGGTACGTGGTCGCGATGCTCAACCCGCGCGGCTCGACCGGCTTCGGCCAGCGCTTCACCGACCAGATCAGCCGCGAC
>JAUYOW010000062.1 GCA_030697825.1 Gemmatimonadales bacterium
GCGGGACGGCCGCGAACTCTTCTACCGCGAGGGCGACGCCATGATGGCGGCGTCGGTGCGGGCGCAGCCGGCGTTCGAGGTGACCGGGCGCCGCCGGCTGTTCTCCGGAGCGTTCCTGCCCGGCGGCTCGTTCCGTGAGTACGACGTCGCGCCCGACGTCCGGCGGTTCGTCATGGTGCGCGGCGGTGCCAGCACCACGGTCCTGCTCTCGATCCAGGGGCTCCTCGAGCGGTTGCGCCACGATGAGCGGAGGGGTCGGTGAGCTTCCTCGACAACCTGCTCAACCGGAATCCCACCCGGGAGTGGCGCGCGCAGCCCGGCCTCCAGCTCGTGCTGGATCTGGACGACGAGTCCTTCTGCGGCATCCGGCTCGGCGAGCGCGCCGACCGGCTCAACAAACTCGGTCCGGCCGAGGACGCGGCGGCGGCGCGCCGCGGTTCCTACTGGTACGGGTCGCGGGGATTCCTGTGCCGGGAAGAGCAAGGGCGGTTCGTCGAGTTGGAAGCCGTCTACAGCGGGGGTGAGGGGCAACCGTTCGCCGGCCTGGTGCGCCGCAACGGTGCCACCGCCACACTCGCTCCACAGACGACCGAACCAGACCTGGTGGCGCACCTGGGGAAACCGGATGAGCGCAAAGCGTCGGAGGCCGAGGAGGGGATCTCCTCCGGGGCCTCGCTCACCTGGCACCTGAATCGCACCGACTGCGTGGCGGAGTTCGTCGACCAGCAGCTCGACCAGCTCTGGCTGGGAACCAAGCAATGAGCGGAGGCACTCTTTGATGGACGCCGTGCAGCGCCTCTCGGTCGCCTTGGCCGAGCGCTACGTCATCGAGCGCGAGCTGGGCGAGGGCGGCATGGCCACCGTCTACCTCGCCCACGATGTCAAGCACGACCGCAAGGTCGCGCTCAAGGTGCTGCGGCCCGAGCTGGCCTCGATCCTCGGCGCCGAGCGGTTCCTGAGCGAGATCAAGACCACCGCCAATCTCCAGCATCCCCATATCCTGCCTCTGCACGACTCGGGCGAAGCAGATGGCCTCGTTTTCTATGTGATGCCCTATGTCGAGGGCGAATCGCTTCGAGACCGGTTGACTCGCGAGAAGCAGCTGCCGGTCGAAGACGCGGTGCGCGTCGCGCGGGAGGTGGCGAGCGCGCTGGACTACGCTCACCGGCACGGAGTGGTGCACCGTGACATCAAGCCCGAGAACATCCTGCTTCACGACGGCCGAGCACTGGTGGCGGACTTCGGGATCGCGCTGGCGGTGTCGAGCGCGGGGGGTGGCACCCGGCTGACGGAGACGGGAATGTCGCTGGGGACGCCCCACTACATGAGTCCCGAGCAGGCGATGGGGGAACGGGAGATCACAGCCAAGAGCGACGTGTACGCGTTAGGCTGCGTGGTGTACGAGATGCTGGTGGGGGAGCCGCCGTTCACGGGCCCGACGGCGCAGGCGATCGTGGCGCGGGTGATGACCGAGCAGCCGCGCTCGCTCGCGCTCCAGCGCCGCACCATCCCGCCCCACGTGGAGGCGGCGGTGCAAAAGGCGCTTGAGAAGCTGCCGGCGGACCGCTTCGGCTCCGCGGCGCAGTTCGCCGAGGCACTGGGGAACAGGGACTTCTCCGTGCCCGTCACGCTGGCCGCACCTGGGGCCGCCGACCGCGGCGCGCGGCGCGCCGCGGACTCGGCGCGGCGGTGGGTGCCGTGGGCCGTCGCCGCATTGGCCGTGGTGGTCGCCGGGTTCGGCTGGATGCGGCGCAGCGGGCCCGCGGCCGCGACCGATCCGGTTCGCTTCTACCACGTGCCGGACTCGGGGCACAGCGCGACGAGCGCCTGTTGCGGACCGCCGCTGGCGATCTCGCCGGACGGACGCACCCTGGCCTACGAGGGACTGACCCAGCGCATCCAGGTGTGGGTCCGCGCGCTCAGCGAGCTGGCGGCGCGGCCGCTCGCCGGCACGGAAGGCGCGCGCAACCTCTTCTTCTCGCCGGACGGCCAGTGGGTCGGTTACTCGAGCTCCGGGAATCTCATGAAGGTGCCGGTGGCGGGCGGCGCTCCGGTCACGATCGCCGAGATCGGCAGCCAGCTGCTGGGCGCCACCTGGACCGCGGACAACCACATCGTCTTCGCGAGGGTCGACAGCTCGGGCCTGTTTCGCGTGACCGCCGACGGGGGGACGCCGGAACGCCTCACGCGGCCGGATACGACGGCCGGGGAATCCGGGCACTTCTGGCCGCACTACGTGCCGGAGACCAACGGGCTGCTGTTCACGGTCTGGCCGAGGACCGGGGCGCTCGGCGCGGCGCACGTCGGACTGATGCGACTCGGCCGCCGCGAG
>JAUYOW010000063.1 GCA_030697825.1 Gemmatimonadales bacterium
GACGAACCGCGACCAGTAAGGGAACGTGGCGAACACCGCCGCGAAGATCGTCGCGAGCCAGACTGTCCAGCGCATCACGCGGCGGGTGCGAGGATCGGCGCACGGCCTTCCGGGCTCGCAGGCGTTGCGCTCCTCTTTGCGCAGGCTCCAGTGCCCGACGCCGAGCGCGAGCGCCGTCGCGCCCACGAAGTATGGCCGCAGCGGCTCGAAGGTCCGCGCCAGGCCCGCACCCGAAAGACCGAGGGCAACAGCAACCAGCGGCCCGGCGCAGCACAGCGCCGAGCCCAATGCAGCTGCCACGGCGCCGCCCGCCGCGGCGAAAGGGCGGCGGATCACGACGCGTGCCTGAGGGCCGAGGCCAGTGCGCCCCGAAGGCTCGCGAGCGCCTTCATACCTTGCCCTTGCTCGACGCTTTCGGCGACACAGGTCTGCATGTGGCCTTCGAGCAGTTCGACGATCACGCCGGACACCGCCTGCATGATCGCCCCGAGCAGCACGAGGAGGTCGTCGCAGGAGTGGTGGGCCGCGAGCAACCGCTCCACGCCCCGCACCTGGCCCTCGAGGCGCTTGAGGCGATTCCTGATGCGGCGCTCGACTTCAGGCTTCAGATAGACTTGCGGAGCGCAAACCTGCGGCACCGTTCCTCCGGGTTCGTTGAGCACGCGTAGAATACCCCATAGGGTATAATCCGCAAGCGTGGCGGCCGGTTCCCGGGCGCCGGGTTCCCGACACCTCGCCGCCGCACCGACGACAGCACCCGCGCGCAGGGAACCCGGAGTGCGCGCCCGGTATTGGATTGACAGCCATGGCTGACCCCGATTCGCTCCCGGACGACCGCGAGGCGTTCGAGCAGGAGGCGCTGCCGCATCTCAACAGCGTCTACCGCTTCGCGTTGTCGCTGTCCGGGAACGAGGCCGTCGCCGAGGACTTGACCCAGGACACGTTCCTCAACGCGCTCAAGGCCTGGCGGCAGTACGAGCCTGGAACAAACTGTCGGGCGTGGCTCTTCACTATCTGCCGGAACCTGCGGTCGCGGCAGGCGGTGCGGCAAAATCGCGAGGAGCCGGCCGACGCGGCCGAGCTGGAGAGTCTGGCCTCAGCGGCGCTCCACTCGGGGCTGAGCGAGTCGGATCCGCAACGCGGGTTCCTCGATGCTCCGGAGTTGGGTGACGTCGTACGTGCTGAGTTGCGGAAGCTGCCGGAGGAGTATCGCGAGGTGATCGTCCTCTCCGATTTGGAGGACCAGTCGTACGCGACGATCGCGGCCGTCCTCGGCGTACCGATCGGCACGGTCAAGTCACGCCTGTTCCGCGGCCGGCGGCTGCTTCAGGAAGCGCTGATCGAGTACGCCCGGGATGCCGGGCTGGTCGCCCGCATCGGACGCCCGCGAAGATCGACTGTCACGGCGTCATGAAGCGCCTGTGGGAGTATCTCGACGGCGAGTTGCCGCCGGACGAGGCCCACCGGATCCGCGAACACCTGGCGATGTGCGCGCGCTGCTACCCGCAGTACCGGCACCAGCTTGCCTTCCTGGCCCTGGTCTCTCGCGCGGCGTCGGCGACCGCGCCGCGTCAGGAGTTCGTGCGGCGCCTGGATGCGGTGCTTGCAGCCGCGGAGGATGATCGGACCTAATCGGCGCCCGGCCGCGAGACCGATCTTGGCGGCTGCGTCCGGGAACCGTTCCACCATACCGCGTGTTCCTCTGACGGTCGAAGGCATGACCACCCACACCAACGCAGGAGGTAGCATGAAGTACCGTTTTCTTGGAGTGATCGCGCTGGCCGGTATGTCCGTTGCCGCGGCGCCCGCCCACGCCCAACAGGGCAACATGCCGATGCCCCGCGCGCCTCAGGCCCGCGCCGCCACGATCACCGGCGAGGTCATCGACGTCTCCTGCCGCCTGGGCCAGGGCCTCGGCGGCGACAGCCACAAGATGTGCGCCGAAGTGTGCTCCGACCGGGGCATCCCCCTCGCGATCCTCGGCAGCGACGGCAACATCTACATGCCGATCTCGACCGCCATGCCGGGTGACGCACAGAACGCCCGGCTCCGCCCCTTCGCGGAGCAGCGGGTCCGGGTGACCGGACGCGTGGTGCAGCAGGGCGGCTCCCGCGCGATCTTCATCGAGTCCATCGCCGCGGCGTCGTGACCTCACGCGCCTGGGTGGCCGGCGCCGCGTTCGCCGTGCCGGCCGCTCTGGTCCTGGCTTTCTTCACGCGCGGCTCCGACCCCAGGATCCTCTGGTGGCAGGGCCGCGCGGTCAGCTGGGGCGGGCGTCACCGAGGCGTGGTGTGGGCGCCGGAGGGCGAGCTGCTTTCGTTCGGCCCGGGGCTCCGGGTCACGCGCCTACCGGTCGCCATCGCGGGAAGGACCATCGTCGAGGCCGCCGCGAGCGGGCGCGGCGACGTCCTGCTGGTGGACGGCGGCGGCACTGTAGTGCGACGTCGCGAGGCCGGAGACGTGATC
>JAUYOW010000064.1 GCA_030697825.1 Gemmatimonadales bacterium
GTCGCGGCGCTCGGCCATCTCTGGGGGACCAACAGCGAGCGCGGCGTCTTCAAGACCACGGACGGCGGCCGCACCTGGAGCAAGGTGCTCTTCGTTGACGACACGACCGGCGTCGTGGACCTCGAGATGGACCCGTCGAACCCCGACGTGCTCTACGCCGCGGCGTGGCACCGGCTCCGCTGGGGCGGCGGGCACATGGAGGGCGTCGGCGCCACCAGCGGCATCTACAAGACCACCGACGGCGGCGCCACATGGACGCGCCTGACGAATGGACTGCCCACGGGCCGCCTGGGCCGCATCGGCATCGCGATCTCCGCGCAGAACCCGAGCCTGGTGTTCGCGATGATCGCGGTGGACCGCGGGATCACCGACCCGGCGCAGGCCCGCTTCGGGGGCGTGTTCCGCTCCGCCGACGCGGGAGCGACGTGGACCCAGGTGAACGACCTCGCGGCCAACCCGCACTACTTCTATGATGAGATCTGGGTGGATCCGTCGGACAGTAACAACGTGTACGTCGCCAGCTCCGCCCTGCTCCACAGCCGCGATGGCGGCCGTTCCTTCGCGCCCGATTCTCTGGCCCGGGTACACGTGGACCATCACGCGATGTGGATCGATCCGCTCGATCCGGCGCATCTGATCCTTGGCAACGACGGCGGGGTCTACGTAAGCAACGACCGCGGGCGCGCCTGGTGGCACATGCCGATCCCCATCGGCCAGTTCTACACCGTGATCGTGGACAGCTCGCACACGCCGTACCAGATCTGCGGCGGCCTCCAGGACAACGGCGTCTGGTGCGGGCCGAGCCGGACGCGCGACACGGCGGGGATCGCCGACCCCGACTGGTATCCCGTGAACGGCGGCGACGGGATGTGGGTACAGATCCCGCCTGACGATCCGCACACGGTCTACTCCGCATCGCAGTTCGGCAACGTCTCCCGCCTCGACCTCCGCAGCTGGCGGCGTGAAGGGATCCAGCCCCTATCGCTCGACGCCGGCGCCGAGAGCGGGTATGGGTTCACCTGGGGTTGGACCGCGCCCATCCTCCTCTCCCAGCACGACTCCGGGGCGATCTACCTGGGCGCGAACCGGCTCTTCCGCATGCGACGCGGCGGCGGCGATTGGGAGACGCTCGGCCCGGACATGACGCGCACGCCCCGGCAGAACCCCGCGCCGGAGACCGGCAACACCAGCTATCACGCCATCTTCTCCATCGCCGAGAGCCCGAAGACGGCCGCGGTGCTCTGGACCGGCACCGATGACGGGTTCATGTGGGTCTCGCAGGACACCGGACGGACCTGGAGCAACGTGACCGGCAATCTGCCCCGCGGCACACCTAGCAACTGCTGGGTCGGCACCATCGCGGCCTCGTATCATGCCGAAGGCACCGCGTACGTCGCGCTCGACTGCCACTTCCGCGACGACTACCAGCCGCACGTGCTCGCGACGACCGACTTCGGGCGGACCTGGACCGAGATCGGGCAGGGGCTCCCGCAGGGCCGGGGCAGCCTAACGGTCTTGGAGGATCCGCGCAACCCGCGGCTCCTCTTCGTGGGCACCTCGAACGGGGTGTACACCACGGTGGACGGGGGTCGGCGGTGGCTGCGGCTGGGTCGGAACTTCCCGAACGTGATGGTCGAGCGGATGGCGATGTCGTTCGCCCAGCGCGAGCTGGTGATCGGGACGCACGGCCGCGGCATCTACGTGGCCGACATCGGGCCGCTGGAGGAGATGACGGACTCGCTGTTGAACGAGCCGGTCCATCTGTTCGCCACCGCGCCGGCCTACCAGGTCAGGGTGCGCAACACCTGGCCGAGCTGGGGGAGCCATCCCTTCACCGCTCCCAACCCTCCCCGCGCGGCGATCTCCTACTACGTGCGCGACGTCCAGGCCGAGGGGGTGCGGCTGGTGATCACGACCGCCGCGGGAGACACGGTCCGCACGATCACGGGTCCGGGGTATCCGGGGCTGCAGCGCGCGGCGTGGGACCTGCTGCGCGACCGGCCGCGGCCGCGCGAGCTGGGCGGGCCCACGAGCGCGGCGGACCTGCGGCGCGTGCTGCCCGGCGAGTACGTCGTGCGCGTGACGATGGGGGACCGGCGCCTCCAGCAGCACATCGTCGTGCAGGACTGGCCCCCGGACCGTCTCGGGCGGCTGCGGTGAGCCCCGGTTGGCGCGGGTCCGCGGGCCCGCACCGACGCGCTCGTGTGGCGCCCTTGACCACGCCCGCGGCGAGCCGTACGCTATCCCTCCCACGGCAACCATCCTGATCGTTCCACGCGAGACGGGACCCATGAAACGAAGTGTCAGCCTTTCCGTGAACGGCACGACCCGCACCGCCGAGGTCGAGCCGAGAGCGCTGCTCGCGCACGTCCTGCGCGACGACCTGAACCTCACCGGCACGCAGATCGGCTGCGACACGAGCCAGTGCGGCGCGTGCACCGTGCTCATCGACGGCCAGGCGGTGAAGAGCTGCACGCTGCTCGCGGTGCAGGCGGAGGGCGCGCAGATCACGACCCTCGAGGGCCTCGCGACGAACGGCGACCTGCACCCGCTCCAGAACGCCTTCTGGGAGAAGCACGGGCTTCAGTGCGGCTTCTGCACGCCGGGCGTGATCCTGACCGCCGTGGACCTGCTCGGCCAGAACCCCGACCCGAGCGAGGCGGAGATCCGGCACGC
>JAUYOW010000065.1 GCA_030697825.1 Gemmatimonadales bacterium
CGAGAGCATCGCCGCCGGCGTCGCGTTCACGCTCCCGGCCCTGATCTTCCTCGGTTTCAACCTCGACGTGAGCCGGGTTTTCATCGTCGCGCTGTGCGGCGGCATCCTCGGCGTGCTGTTCATGATCCCGCTCCGGCGGACTCTGATCGTGAAGGAGCACGGGAACCTGCTTTATCCCGAGGGCGCGGCGTGCGCCGACGTGCTGGTGGCGGGCGAGCGGGGCGGCCGCTTCGCCGGACGCGTCTTCATGGGCTTCGGCGTGGGGGCCGTCTACAAGTTCCTGCACGAAGGGCTCCATCTCTGGCGGGCTCAGCCGACGTACGATCCGACGTGGTATTCGGGCGCCCGGATCGCGGGGACCACGACGCCCGAGTATCTCGGCGTGGGCTACATCATCGGCCCGCGCGTGGCAGGAACGATCTTCGCCGGCGGCGTCCTGTCCTGGCTCGTGATCATCCCGCTCATCAAGTTCTTCGGCCTGCACATCCCGACGCCGATCTTCCCCGGCACGATCCCGATCGGCGACATGGCGCCCAACCAGATCTGGAACGCGTACATCCGCTCCATCGGCGCTGGCGCGGTCACGACCGCGGGGCTCATCACCCTGGGCCGCACGCTCCCCACGATCATCGATTCGCTGCGCGCCGGTCTAAAGGATTTCACCGACTCGCGCAGCGGCCGGCAGGTGACGCGCCTGCGCACCGAGGACGACCTTCCTATCACGATCGTGGTCGGCGGCTCGACGGTGCTGATGCTGGTGATCTGGGCGCTGCTCTCGTTCAACATCAACCCTGGGCACACGCTCGCTAACGGCTTTGCGTCACTCCTCATCGTGGTGTTCGGGTTCCTCTTCGTGACGGTCTCGAGCCGCATCACCGGCCTCATCGGCAGCTCGTCGAATCCCATCTCCGGGATGACCATCGCCACGCTGATGGCGACGTGCCTCATCTTCGTGCTGATCGGGTGGACGGGGGCGGCGTGGCCCGCGGTGGCGCTCTCCGTCGGCGGCGTGGTGTGCGTCGCCGCGGCAAACGCCGGCGCCACCTCACAGGACCTCAAGACCGGCTTCCTCATAGGTGCCACGCCGTGGCGCCAACAGGTGGCGCTGATAGTGGGCGCCCTGGCGTCGGTGCTGGTCATCGGTTTCACGCTCACCTACCTCAACAAGACCTATACGCGGCAGGAAGCCCGCGTCATCGAGAACGTCACCGTCACGGCCGAGATGAAGGACCTCGGCCCGGTGGACTTCAACGGCAAGTCGTACCACCTGCTCAACGTCCTCGGCTCGCGCACGATCCCCGACGGCCGGTACTACTTCGACCCCGCCGCGCGGCGCATCGAGTTCCAGGAGCAGCCGGGCATCGGCTCGCCGGACATGCCGGCTCCGCAGGCGACGCTGATGACCACGGTGATCAACGGGATCCTGAACCGGAACCTCCAGTGGGGCCTGGTGCTCTTCGGCGTGTTCATCGTCGTCGTGCTAGAGCTGTGCGGGGTGCGGTCGCTGGCCTTCGCGGTCGGGTCCTATCTACCCATTTCCACCACCGCCCCGATCTTCGCGGGAGGCGTCGTACGCTGGCTGGTAGAAAGGAAGACGGGCGCCGCGAAGGCAGGCGAAGGTGAAGTGTCGAGCGGCTCGCTCACCGCCGCGGGCCTCATCGCGGGCGGCGCCATCGCCGGCCTGCTCCTGGTGGGGCCGATGGACGCGTCCCGGACGGCGCAGGCGGCCGCCGCGCAGCGCGCCGGCCAGACCATCGCGCCCGACGCGGTGGCCTACGACATGGGCGCCCAGTGGTGGCCAAGCCTGGCGGGCAACAGCCTGCTCGCGCTGGTCGTGTTCATAGCGCTGGGATTCTTCCTGTACACTCTGGCGCGGAAGAAACTCGAGACCTCGGAGGGGTGATGATCGGGAGAAGCCCCGGGCGCGGGCCGGCAGCCGGGGCGGGCGGCGCCGCCGCCTAGTCGAGGATGAACCCGGCGCGCAACCGGACGCGATAGGCACTCTTCGCGATCCGGATCCGCGAGTCCGGGTACGGCGTCAGATCCACCAGCTCGATGCGACGGGCGAGGAAGACGACGTCCCTGGGACCCGACGTGTCGAGCGTGACGGTGATCGCGGGGCCGCTCTCGACCTTCGCAGCCCCGGGCACGTCACACCCCGGCCGCCCTCCAACGCGCCCCACGCAACGCCTCCGCGCATTCCGCGATCCGCACCGGCGCGCCGGGCAGCGCCAGCCTGAGGCCGAGTGCCGCGGCGGGCGGCGGCGCCAGCCCGAGCGCGCCGAGGGCGTCCACGTCGCGCAGCAGCTCCCGCGCGGGACTGTCCGCCGCGATCGCGCCTTCTTTCATCACGGCGATGCGCTCCGCGATCTCCGCCACGAAGCCGAGATCGTGCGACACGACGAGCACTGTGACGCCCTCCGCGAGGCGGCGCCGGAGCGCACCGATGACGAGCTCCCGGCGCTTGCGGTCGAAGCCCGCCGTCGGCTCGTCGAGCACCAGCAGGCCCGGCCGCATCGCGAGCACGCCGGCGAGCGTCACGAGTTTGCGAGCTGGAGCCGGCAGGTCGTATGGGTGCACCTCCGCGACTGCTAGGAGGTCCAGCTCGTCCATCGCCCAGGCTACGCCGTCCTTCGACAAGCCGAGAGAGAGCGGGCCGAACGCCACATCCTCGCGCACGGTGCGGGCGAACAGCTGCTGATCGGCGTGCTGGAAGGCGTAGCCCACGCGCCGCGCCATCTCGTCCGGCCGCTTAGTGCCCGCGTCCCAGTCGCCGACCGTGACGCGTCCGGCACTCGGTCGGATCAGTCCGACGAGCAGTCGCGTGAGCGTCGTCTTCCCCGCCCCGTTTGCGCCGAGCAGAGCGACGGATTCCCCGGCCGCGACATCGAGCGAGACGCCGCGCAGCACGTCCCCTCCGCCGTAGCCGCAGTGAACGTCCTCCAGCCGCGCGCCGACGCCGATCATCGCGCCAACCTCGCCATGAGTCCGTCCACGTCGAGCGGAAGCGGTGAGGGACACCCCGCCCCCCGCGCGATCTCCGCGACGTCCGTCCCATCCAGTGTGGCGGCCGGCGGTCCGTCCGCCACCACGTGGCCGTCCTCGAGCACGATCGCGCGGCTTGCCGTGCGGGCCGCGCGGTCCCGGTCAGGAGTCGCGACCAGGACGGCGACCCCCGCGGCCGCTAGCGTCCGAAAAAGAGCGTAGAGCACATCGGCGCCCTCGGGGTCCAATTCCGCCGCCGGGTCGTCGAGCACCAGCAGGTCCGGCTCGAGCGCGAACGCCGAGGCGACGACGACGCGCTGAAGCTCGCCGCCGGAGAGCGTGGCGGGATCGCGCGCGGCCAGATGCGCCACGCCGAGCTGCTCCATCGCGCGGCGCGCGTCGGCGCGCACCCGTTCGGCAGGCAGGCCGTGCGACGCGGGGCCGAACGCTACTTCGTCCGCGACGGTGTGGCAGATGCCGGTGAGCTGCGTCCAGGGGGTCGCGAACACGATGCCGGGTCGCGCGGCCAGGATCTCGCGCGTGCCGGCCAGCGTGCCGCCGGTGAGTCGCGGCGCGAAGCCGGCCGCGACCAGCAGAAGCGTGGACGTTCCTGCCCCCATCGGCCCCGTCACGCACGTCACCTCGCCGCGCCGGATCTCGAGCGTAAGACCCCTGAGCGCGGGCACTCGACGTCCGGGGTACGTGAACACCGCATCCTCGAGCCGCACGATCGGCTTCACGCTCCCGCTCCCGCGAACTTCGCCGCGTATGCCGCGATCACCAGGGCGGCCAGCGTCCACCGCAGCGCCCGCTCGGCCGGCAAGTCAGGCGGCGGATCCAGGGCGGTGCGGCGGGCTCCTGACGACGCCCCGCGCGAGTCGAGCGCGAGCACCTGTTCGTCCACCTCCGCGAGCGCTCCCAAAACCAGCGGCAGCACCAGCGGGACGAGAGCCCTCAACCGCGCGGCCGGCGACCCACCGATGCGGAGTCCTCGGCACTGCTGTGCGTCCAGGATCTGCGCGGCGCGCGCGCGGATCCGGGGCACCAGCGTGAGCGTGGAGACCAGCAGGAAGATCCGGCCGAACGGTACTCCCTTAGCCGTCATCGCCTCCACCAGACGCGGCGGCGAGACCGTGGCGAGCGCCGTGAGGAACGCGATGACGATCGCCGTGACGCGCCCCCCGAGCACCAGCGCCCGGCGCACGCCCGGCTCGGACAGGTTCACCGGTCCCAAGGCGAAGTGCGGGTCGCCACCCAGAACACCGTGCAGGACGAGCAGCAGCAGCCAGGTGGGCAGCACCAGGACGAGCATGGGCCGGACGATGGCGCGGGCCGCGCCGCCCGCCAGCGCCAGCGCTACGGCGGCCACGACCACGATCGAGATCGCGGGTGGAGTCGATACGGAGAACGCGAGGAGGAGCACGGCGCTCGCGGCGGCGAGCGGCGTGTACGGGTGCGCGCGGTGCAAAGGCGAATGGCCGGGGACGTAGCCGATCATCGGGCCAGCGCCGGGAACCGGGCGGCTAGCTGGTCGGGAAGCGAACGCAGGATCGCCGCGACCAGCACGCACGAGATCGCCTTGTCGAGGAGGTCCGTGCTCACGCTGGCGCTGGTCACCGCGACGTCGAGCGGCACGCCGAAACTCCTCAGGATCGTGGTGACGGCCGTCACTCCGCCGGCGGTGACGCCGCCGAAAACGAAGTAGGCGATCGGGGCGGCGGTGGCGCCGGAGAGGAGGCCGAGTACGAGGCCCGCCGGCACCGCGGTGGAGTAGCGCCTGAACGCGCCGAGCTTCGCGGCGTACGCGGCGTAGACGGCGATGAGCACCTGGATGATCCCGAACGGCAGCCAGGAGAAGTTGCCTGACAGGACGGCGTTGAGGATCTGCGCGACCAGACCAGCGGCGATCGCCGCGCGCGGGCCTACGAGTGCGGCCACGAGGATGGTGCCGACCGCGTCCAGAAAGACCGGCAGAAGCAGCGCCGCGACTATCTGGCCGATCACGAGGTTTACCGCCACCCCGAGGCGGATCAGGACCAGCTCGCGCAGCGTGAACCGCGGAAGGATCAGAGGACCTTCACCATGCAGACGGCCGACGACGGGCAGAGACTCGCGAACTCGGTCGATCCCCGCACCGCCTCCGGCGCGCTGGAGCGCTCGGCCACCCGGTAGCCCGCCTTCGCGAAGAAACCGGCGGCGGTCGTGGTCAGCAGCCACAGCTCCGCGATGCCGCGTCCCCGGGCGCGATCCTCCAGCGCGGCGACGAGATGCTTGCCCAGGCCCGTCCCGCGGGTCGCCGGCGCCACCGCGAGCGAGCGCAGGAGGCCGCTGGCGCCGTACTCCTCGAGCGCCACTACCCCCTCCAACAGCTCGCCGCTGCGGACCATCAGGAATCCGGCCATTCGGTCCGCCGAGAGATCGGCGACCGGGAGCTTCGCCTCGGCGAGCAACACCGTTACGGCAGGCGCGTCGGCGGGCTTGGCGGGGACGGGGACTCGCGCGGGCACGCAATCAAGATAATGTTCAACGGGAGCGACCGTGAACCCGTATACCTGGAACCTTCTTCAAAGGAAGCTCCCATGAACGCTCGCAGGGTCCGGATCATTATCCTCGCGTCCGCCGTCATGTTGTCGGGGAGCGGCCTCCAGGCGCAGGGCGCGCCACCCGCGCCCGCCTCGGGCCTGCTCCACTACACCATCGACACGGTCCACAGCAGCGTGTCGTTCAAAGTGCGGCACCTGGGCGTCTCCTGGGTCGCCGGCAACTTCCGCTCGTTCTCGGGGGCCTTCGACTTCGACTCGGTCAACGTCGAGCGCTCGGCCGTCACGGCACGCATCGGCACCGCCAGCGTCGACACCGACAACGAGCGCCGCGACGGGGACCTCAAGCAGAACTATCTACAGGTGGACTCGTTCCCGGAGATGACCTTCACGAGCCGCCGAGTGGAACGGGTGGACGCCACGCACCTGCGCGTCATGGGGGACCTCACACTCCATGGCGTCACGCGCCCCGTGACGCTCCAGACCGAGTTGACGGGAATGAACGCCCTGCGCCGTCAGACGCCGGACGGCCGCACCGTGGTGAACCGGCTGGCGGCGTTCACCGCGACCACTACCATCAGCCGCCGCGAGTTCGGTATCACCATCAACCGGCTCGTGGATGCAGTAGCGGTGGTGGGCGACGAGGTGCGGATCACCATCGAGGTCGAGGCGCGCGCCGCTCCGCCGACGCCGTGAAACCTACCTCCGCGCCCCGATCGCGGTCATCAGCTCCTGCACCGCCCGCTCGAGCTGGAGGTCGCCGCCGAGCTGCTCCTGCTCGAACGGGTTCTCGACCCAGATGTCCGGCTCGATCCCCCAGTTCTCCAGGTTCCGGTCGCCCTGGACGGAGTAGACACCGCTCCCGGGCAGCCGGAACGTCGAGCCGTCGATGAGCTGGATGTTCGCCGTGCCGATCACGCCGCCGCCCGTCGACAGCCCGATCGTCCGCCCGAAGCCCAGGGCCTTGTAGCCTAACGGGAATATCTCGGCGTCGCTGAACGAGTTCTGATTCTGCAACACCACGCTCGGCCGGGTCCACGTCTGGGGCGAGAAGCGGCGGACTCCCGCGCGGTTGGTGAAGTAGATCGGCGCGCGGCGGCCCAGCTCGGTCCAGAGCTGCTCGTGGATGTTCCCGCCGCCGTTGTACCGCTGGTCGATGACCACCGCCTCGCTGCTCGCCTCGCGGCCCCAGAGGTCCCGCTTGAAGCGCTCGAGCGACGGCTGGTTCATGGCGCGGATGTGCAGGTAGCCGAGCCGTCCGCCGGAGAGCTGCCGCACCCGCTGATGGTTCCTCGCGACCCAATCCTCATACAGCAGGTCGCCGAGGTCCGCGGCGGAGATCGGACGCACCCCGAGCACGCGCGAGCCACGCCCGTCCGCGGAGGGCCCGACCGTGATCGCGACGCGGTCCCCCACCGTGCCCGCGAGCAGGCGATACACGTTCGTGGTGTCGGAGACCGGCGCGTCGCCCACCGCGAGCAGGAACTCGCCCGCCGTCACCCGTGACGCGACACGGTCGGTGGGACCGTGCGGGACCACACCGGAAACGCGCAGCCCGCGGCTACGGTACGCGTCGTCGAACACCAGGCCCAGCTCGCCGGTACGCACCGCGTCCGTTTCGGCCGGGAGGGTGAAGTTGAGGTGCGACGCGTTCAGCTCACCGATCATCATGAGAACGACGTCGCCGAGGGCCTCCCTGGTGTAGGCGGCCTCGGCCATGGTGCGATACGTGGCGTGGACCGCGTTCCAGTCGCGCCCGTGCATCCGCGGGTCGTAGAACCGCGCGCCCAGGGAACGCCACGCTTCCTCGTACATCTGGAGCGACTCGGCCGCGCGGTCTATCGTGACGCGCGCCTGGAAGCCGATGGATGCGCCGTTCTGGCCGCTCGGCTCGATGCTCGCGAGCGCGCCGCGGCCCGTGAGGTAGTAAATCTTCTTGCCGTCCTGGTCGTACGCGACGTTGGAAGGCTGCGCGTCGCCGCGCGTCACGCGCGAGGGGTTGTCGCCGTCGCGTCCGAACGTCCAGAGGTCCGACTGCCCGCCCACGTTGGCCACTACCGCGAACTGCTTTCCGTCCGGGCTGATGGCGAAGCTCTGCACCCGCATCCCGTCGGTCACCCGCCGCGCGCGGTCCTCGATGCCCTCGAAGTCGATCTGCACGTTAGGCGGCGTCCGTGCTCCGGAGCTGTCCCGCGCGCCCGAAGGTACCGCTCCCCCAGATACCGCTCCCCTTTCTTCTTCCATCGCCCAATCTTCTCGGGTCCTCTCATCGTCCGCCCGGCGCAGCCAGATCTGGTAGAGGTCCGAGTTCCCCTCTCCCGGCCCGCGGGTCGAGATGAACGCGAGCCGCCGCCCGTCACGGCTCCACTGCGGCGAGCGGTTGCCCGCGGGGTAGTTCGTCACGTTCACCGCCTGACCTCCGGCGGCCGGGATGACGAAGATGTCGTTGCCGCCCGAGCCGGTCGGATAACTGTGCTGCTGGACGTACGCGATCCACCGCCCGTCGGGGCTCCACGCGTAGTTGTTGATGTAGCCCTCGGCGAGCTTCGTCGCGTTGGCCCCGCCGGCGTCCATCACCCAGAGCGACGGCGGGTCGCCGGAGCGGAGAAACGCGATCCTCCGGCCGTCGGGGGAGAACCCCGGGCTCGTCTCCCGGGTGGGGTCGCGAGTGAGCTGCGTGGTCTGGGTGCGCAGGGTGCGCGCGAGGCGCGGCTCCGTCGTATCCGCCGAGCGGATGATGAAGATGTCTTCGGTCCCGTTGCGGTCGGAGACGAAGGCCAGGGCCCGGTTGTCCGGGCTCCAGCGCGCGTCGAGGTCGCGGGCGAAGCTGCCGGTGAGGTTGTCGGTGCTGCCGCCCGCGCGCGTCGGCGCCACGAACAGGTCGCCGTGCACGACGAACGCCACCTCCCGCCCGTCGCCGGACAGGTCCATCTCGCTGGCGCGGTCGGTGAAGGTCTGGCGGGCGATGTTGTTGAACTGCTCGTCCGACGCGGCGGTGATCCGGACCTCCTGCGGAGCGGCGGTGTTCCCGTTGGTGGAGACGGTGCCGAGTGCCACGGTGAAGAGCGACGCGTCCAGCTCGAAAGCGGCCAGCGAGCCGTTGCGTGCCACGGAGAGGAA
>JAUYOW010000066.1 GCA_030697825.1 Gemmatimonadales bacterium
CTGAGCTCGCCCAGCGCGAACAGTCTTTGAATCCCGAGGCCCTTGGCGAGCTCACCCACGCGCCGGTGGATATCGACCGCCGCCGGCCCGAGCTCGGCCATGTCGCCCAGCACCAACGCGCGCTCGCCGGGAAAATCCCGCAACACCTGCAACCCGGCGGCGAGCGACGCCGGGTTGGCATTGTAGGTGTCGTCAATCACGCGCGTGCCGTTGATGCCGGGCTTCACCTCGAGCCGGCCGGACACGGCCTTGAGCTTTTCGAGTCCCGCGCGCACCTCCGGCAACGCCGCACCGGCGGCCAGCGCCGTGGCGGTCGCGCCGAGCGCGTTCAGGGCATTGTGTTTTCCAAGCAGCGGCAATCGCATATCGAGTTCTCCCTCGGGGGTCTTGAGCCGGAACGCGCAGCCGTCGCCATCGAGCGCGACATCGGCGCTGACGTCGGCCTTGCGGTCCAGCCCGAATGTGACAATGCGGCGCGGGGCCGCGAGGCTTTTCCAAAGTTCACTGTAGGCGTCGTCGGCGTTGATCACGGCGGTGCCGTCATCGGCGAGACCGGCGAAAATCTCACCCTTCGCGTGCGCGATCGCCGCCACGCTCCCCAGCCCGGCGAGGTGCGCCTCGGCGGCATTGGTGATGAGCGCGACCGTCGGGCGCGTGAGGCGCGTGAGGTATTCGATTTCGCCGCGGTGGTTCATGCCCATCTCGACAACCGCGTAGGTGTCGTCGGCGCGCAAACGCAACAGCGTCAGCGGTACGCCGATGTCGTTATTGAGGTTGCCGCGCGTGACACAGCCTTTCCCGCGGCGCGCGAGAATCGCCGCCAGCATTTCCTTGACCGTGGTCTTGCCATTACTGCCGGTGACCGCGATCAGCGGCATCCGGAACTGCTTGCGCCAGAAAGCGGCGAAAACGCCGAGCGCCCGGCGCGTGTTTGGCGTTTCGACATACGGCAGCGGCGTCTCCAGCGCGCGTTCGAACAACGCACCGGCGGCACCGGCGGCGATGGCCTCGGACAGGAAGCTGTGGCCGTCGAAGCGCGGGCCGGTGAGCGCGACGAACAGATCGCCCTTGGCGAGCGTGCGCGTGTCGGTCGAGACACCGGTGAATACCGCGTCGCGTCCGTGGTGCGTCGCCTGGAGTTTGTCGGCAAGCAGGCTTAGAGACATCACGCCGCCTCCCCCAATAGTTCCTGCACGGTTTTTCCGTCACTGTACGGCAGACGCGCATCGCCGATTTGCTGGTAGTCCTCGTGCCCCTTGCCGGCCACGAGCACGATGTCGTCGGCACCGGCCATTTCGATCGCCGCCGCGATCGCGGCGCGCCGGTCGCGGATTACGCGCGGCGGCCGGCGCATGCCGGCGAGGATGTCGCCGATGATTTTCTCCGGCGCCTCGTGGCGCGGGTTGTCGTCGGTTACCACGACCGTATCCGCGAGGCGTTCGGCGATGGCGCCCATCTCCGGGCGCTTGCCGGGATCGCGATCGCCGCCACAACCGAAGACGCATACGATTTTCTCGCGGGTGTGTTCGCGCAGTGCCTGCAAAACTTTTTCGAGCGCATCCGGGGTATGCGCGTAATCCACCACCACCAGCGGCTGGCCGGGGCGCCCGCCGAAACGCTCGACACGTCCGGCGGCGGGCCGAGCCTGCGCCAAGCGCGCGGCGGCGGTCTTGAGGTCCACGCCGAGCACCAGCAATACCGCCAACACCGCCAGCAGGTTGTAGGCGTTGAAGCGCCCGAGCAGCGGGCTGTGCAATGCCACCTCGCCCGCCGGCGTCGCGACGCGCAGGTCGAGGCCCGTGGGCGACGACTTCACTTCGAGTGCGTGCACGTCAGCGTCCTCGAAGCCGTAGGTCATGACAC